>DATFMK010000288.1:0-3419 GCA_035267005.1 Balneolales bacterium | reverse complement strand
GCAGGGCGGTGGGATTAGCACAAATCAGAGAGTACTTTTAGAATTTGATACGGGTTTTTTACCCCCGGTTTGAGTTTATGAATTATTCAGGATAGAAAGATAACGGATCTTTATTACAAAAAGTTTTCAAGATTAAAATGGAGAATTTGTGAGAGACATGATTTATTGAACCCCTTTGGGGTTTTGGATATTTTGAAATCATATTTCCCCGGGTTATCACCCGGAGCTATTTATATTTAAGCCCTTTGGGCTTTGGGAAGGATTAGATATTATCATTTCCTGTTTGGTCATTTATTTTCACCCCTTAATTTCCTGGAGGGGAAATTTACGTTTTGATCTATATTACTTATTTTCAAACTCTTAAAATAAGTTTATTGAGATCTCAAAGCGAAATAAAAGCAAAGAATCAGAAGTCCCTTTCAGGGGATTTAGGGGTGATCACAACGTTCCCAATTCTCTAAAATAAAGACAGCAATACCTTAAAATCGCTAAAAACAATATCTGCTTTTGCTGTTTTTTCGGGATCATCTTCATTCGTAAACCAAGCCGTTTTCCATCCAAACTTAGAAGCTCCCAAAATATCGGAAGTATAGGAATCTCCAATGTATAATATAGATCCAGGATCACTTTCCGCTACTTTGGTGGCATATTCAAAAACTCCGGGTTGTGGTTTCATGTAACCGGTATCTTCGGAAATAACCAAATGATCTGCTGAATCTTCAAAATTAAACCTTTCAAATTTTTTCTCCTGAATCTCCTTAAATCCGTTTGTCAGAATACCAACATTAAATTGGGAAGTGATTTCTATATAGGCATCCCTGGCACCTGCTATCCATTGCCAGTGATAAGGATAACGTTCCAAATAGTAAGCACCGATTTGATCCGAATTACTTATATCTAATCCCAGCAACCGCAACGTATCCTGAAAGCGGTGTTGTTGTAGATAATGACGATCAATTTCATGGCGGCCATAGCGATCCCATAAATTACTGTTTACTTCATGATATTTTTGCTGTAATACATCCAGATCAATTCCGGAAAAAATATCAAAATGGTTTCGGGTATCCTGCAAAGCCTTTTGTTCGGCCGAGGTATGATCGAGTAGGGTATTATCCAGATCGAAATAAATAAATGCAGGTTGTATCTTATGATTAACAGTCAATGTGTTACCTTTTTGCAACTTTATGGTTGTAAGTTAACGTATAGAGTAATTAAAATGTTAAGATAATCTGATTATTACTTGATATCCAATATCAACATTTTCTAATCGTTAACCTTTGATATTCAATCGATTTATTATATTGTAAGAAGACTTTGCAAAACTTGGATTTTTGTTCAAGATCAAGGCCAGTGGAATTTTAAAACCGCAGCATATTGGCTTATATGTAAGGATTTTAAAATTCCGATAACGCCGATATTGGAGAATAAGACGGTTTTGTATAGGCTTCTGTAACTTTGAATGATTATCTTTTATAAAATAACGAAACGATAACTCTCTATGATAAAAAAACTTATTCCAGTTGGTATTATTATAATTTTGATCCTTTATGGTATCAACGTCAATAATAGCCTGGTAAATCAGCAGGAAAATGTAAAAGAAGCGTGGTCGCAGGTTGAGACCCAGTACCAGAGACGCTCCGATTTGATCCCTAATTTGGTAGCCACCGTTAAGGGTGCCGCTAATTTTGAAAAAAGCACATTAACTGCCGTAACCGAAGCGCGCAGTAAAGCCACATCGATTCAGGTTGATCCGAGTAAATTAAATAATCCACAGGTTCTTCAGAATTTCCAACAGGCACAGAGTCAGCTTAGCGGGGCCTTGTCGCGATTGCTCGTGACTGTCGAACGGTACCCTGATTTAAAAGCTAATCAAAATTTTCGGGATTTACAGGTTCAACTGGAAGGCACCGAAAACCGAATAACGGTTGCCAGGGAACGATATAACAGTGCTGCACGGAAATATAACAGCTCGATACGCCGGTTTCCCGGTAGTTTATTCGCAGGCATACTTGGTTTCCACAACATGGCTTATTTCAAAGCGGAAAAAGGAAGTCAAAAAGCTCCACAAGTTAAATTCTGATTATCTTGAATCTTATTTTTTATGGCCAAAAACAAGCATCTTTTTACAGAAGAAGAAGAAAAGCATATCATCAATGCTATAACCAAGGCAGAAAAAGAAACCTCCGGTGAAATACGGATTCATATAGAACACAAATGTCCGAAAGAAGCGCTCGAACGGGCTATTGAAGTGTTTCACAACCTGGAAATGCATAATACCAAACACCGGAATGGCGTTTTAGTATATGTGGCAACGGAAGACCAAAAGCTGGGCATTTACGGCGATAAGTCGATTCATGACCATGTGGGACAGCATTTCTGGGATGATGTGCTTGAGCTCATGCAAAATTACTTTAAAGCTGGAAATTATGAAGCAGGCTTGACGGAAGCTATAACACGAATCGGCTATAAATTGAAAGATCGCTTCCCCTATCAGGAGGGTGATACGAATGAATTAAAAAATGAAATCAGTTACGATGACCCCGAAGATTAAATCACTTTTTATTTTTGTAATACTGATCGGAATACAGTTTTTACCAAATACGTCTTTTGCTCAAAAATTTCCGGCAAAACCGGAAGGATTTGTGAATGATTATGCTCATATTTTGAGCCAGGGACAAATTCAACGTCTCGATCAGAAATTAAGTAATTACCGGGATACAACTTCGAATGAAGTGGCTATCGTAACGGTACCCAGTCTTCAGGGATATCCTATTGATCAATTCTCATTGAAAGTTTTGGATAAATGGGGCGTGGGTCAGCATAATAAAAGAAACGGTGTGCTCATTTTTGTGGCTCCCAATGAGAAAAAAATGCGGATTGAAGTCGGTTATGGACTGGAGGGTGCCATTCCCGATATCATTGCGGGTCATATTGTGAATAATGTGATGAAACCGTATTTCAAAAAGGGCGAATTTTATCAGGGATTAAATCAGGCTGTGGATGCCATTATGCTGCAAGCGGCCGGGGAATATAAACCTTCGAAAAAGAAGAAAAATGATAAAGGAGGAGGTTCCGCTTTTCCCGTTTTATTCATCATCGCTGTGATCATTTACATCATCATCATCAAACGTGACGGACCGCGTCAGCATGGTGGTGGCGGAGGCCGTGGCGGACGACGCCGCACGTACGGTTCATCCGGCATCATCTTCCTTCCCGGTGGCTGGGGAGGTGGCGGCTGGGGCGGTGGCTCCGGCGGATTTGGTGGCGGCGGAGGCGGTTTCGGCGGCTTCTCCGGAGGTGGTGGTTTCGCCGGTGGCGGCGGAGGTGCCAGTGGTGGCTGGTGAGATTTTGTAATTCATAGCTACCCATCTAACGTCTATTAAAATATCTTTTTGATGCCAATTTTTATTAGTCGTTAG
>DATFMK010000287.1:0-3549 GCA_035267005.1 Balneolales bacterium | reverse complement strand
ATTGAGGATAATGGCGCTGGTTTAACTAAAGAAGAAATCATTAATTTTATTGCGACCATAGGGTCTGGTTATACAAGGAGTCTCAGGGAAAATGCAAATAATAATGAACTTATCGGATATTTCGGTTTGGGCTTTTTAACAGCGTATTCAATTGCCAGTCGCATAGAATTAACAACAACCTCTTACAAAGAAAAAGATAAAGGATGGAAATTTATAAGTACAACGCCGGAGAGATTTAATATTAATGAATGTGAAGCCCGGGAAGTAGGGTTAAAAATAACGATTCAACTGGACAATAAATATTTAGATTTTGCTGATGAAAACATAATGAGTGAAATTATTACTCATTACTGCTGCCTTTTAAAAATTCCGGTCTTTTTAAATGATAACCTATTAGAACGCATTATTCCTCCTTGGGAATATGATGGTAATAAAATATCCGGTCTCAGAACAAACAAGATGAGATTAGAATTTGCGAAAAATTTTGAACAAAGCTTTGAACCAATTTGTACTATCCCGGTTTTTTCTTCAGCCGAATGTGATGTTAATGGTCTTTTATGGATACATGATTCAAGAACATACAACACTTCCGATAACCGAAATGTATCTGTTTTCATAAGAGGGATGTTGGTCAGTGATAATGAAATTGATCTTTTACCGTCATGGGCCGGTTTTGTGAGCGCGGTAATTGAATCTAAAACGTTATTTCCCACTTTAAGCCGTGAAGATATCCAAAAAGATGAAAGTTATTTTAAAATTCAAAGCCACCTCAAAGAAACTCTGATTGAAGGAATCTATAATATAGTGAAAGAAGATACTGAAAAATGGCGTCTAATTATTCGAAGGCACAATGAGGCGCTGTTAGGATCTGCTTTGTGTGACGAACGTCTTTTTCAAATCATGGCTGATGATTTAATGGTTCCGACTTCAGAAGGGGATATGACAATAAAGAATATTCTTTACAGAGCTAAAAATAAAATTCATGTTACTTTAAGTGAAGGAGGAGGGTATGAAGAAATTATATTCCGATCAATAATGCAGCCGGTAGTTTTAGGATACCGCTATGCCGCCCTTTCCTTTTGTAACAAATATGGGACTACTTATAATAAACCAATTATTGTTTTGGGTTCTAAAGAAGGAGAAAGTCTATTCTTTAAAAAAGTTGAAATCCCTGACGAAAAAAGACAAATCCTCAAAGAACTATTTTTAGAGAAACATATTGAAATTATACCGACCAAATTTCATCCATCCTATCTCCCGATGGTGATAATCCCTGATCGTGATTATCAGCTCAAAAATCGAATTGAATCTGACGAGGCTGATCGGAGAATCACCACAGCCGCCTTAAGTTTGGCAAGAAAATATACAAAAGAATTAAACGGAAAGACATCATGCCGGTTGTATGTCAATTTGGAGTCACCAATTATTAATAAAATATTTACGATTGATGACGATTCAAAAAAACAACTATCAATTCTATTACGGTCCTTAACATACCTTATCGCAAGTCACAACGAAGCTGATTTTCCTATAGATTTGGTAAAAGAGTTTAAAACTTTTAATGAAACATTGACAGAGATTTTCTAAATAAAAGGTGGTGCCATGGATATATGGAAGTGGGTTAATGATATTCATGATAGTTTGAGGGACGCTGGAGAGGATAGGTTGGCATATCTTTTGTTTGAAATACCAAATCAAGTATGTAGAAATAATCATGAACATGTTGATGCATTAATTCCCGAAGCATTGGCCTTATCCAAAAAAACTGGAAATACATGGCTTGAGATTTTTTTCCGACATTGGAATTTGCAAAGTCGTCTTTTTCATCGCTATGAACCGATAAATTTATTATCTGAAGCCGTCAGTCTTCTTGAGTTTTCTCATAGAGAAGAAAATAAGCAATGTCCTCAAAGTATTTGCGTAGTACAAGACTTTGCGAAATGTTATGCTCTGTTGGATGGTCCTGGTTACTTCTCTGAAAGAATTGATGTTTTAAAGGAAACTTTCCATAGGATCAATTCAAAATGGCCATGCTTTTTTTGCCTTACTGGAGAATATGTAGACGCTTTGTGTGATATTGGCAATTTTAATGAAGCACTGTCGTTTTTGGATAAACAAAATGCCGAATTGATACTTGTCAATGATAAAGGTGCTCAAAATGAATTATGTTATAATTATGCAAAGGTTTTTTTCAACCTTGGACAATACGATGAAGCTTATAAATATGTAAAGAAAAGTAAGTTCCGTAACGGGGATCAAAAGGACTTTAGAGAAAAGAAAATAATACTATCAGCACTTATCCTTGCAAAATTAAACCGTTTCTCCGAATCTAAACAAAAGCTGTTGAAGTTCGATAAAATAAAAAAAACACATGAACACTTTATGTTTTGGGCTCAAACCAGATATGAGCTTGCCATTAATGATATCATTCCATTTGATTTAGAATTAAATAATCAATTTCAATTTATGGTGGATAAACTTTCAAATAACGGTGTCATCAGAGAATCGATTAATATTGCCTTGTTGCAAGGGGAATTGTTAATAAAAAACAATGAGTTAAAAGCTTTTGAGCGCTGTTGCAACTATATTGAATACTTGATGCCCAAATTAAGAAAGCCACTCGATGCATACGACAAGTTAAATTCATTGCGTTTAAAACTTTAATATGCCCGAACGGTTGTAGGACATTAAATATACACGAATTATTTTGGTGGTCCATTTAATGATTCGGAGAAGGAGGATTGATTGGAAAATAAACCACGTAAACCTTGGATTGCCGGCGCTTTAACCTTTTTTTCAATAGGATTAGGACATCTTTACCATGGTGATTTTAAAAGAGGCATCGTTCTATTTTTTGGCGGACAGTTGTTTTTAATATTGGCTTATTCATCCTTCCTTTTTTATCCACCATATGGTTTAATTATTGCGTTTATCGCGGCATTTTTTTATTTAATATATTGCATCATTGATGCTGTAAAAGGGGCGAAAGTATTTAAGATTTCATATACGGTAAAAAAATATAATAGATGGTATCTTTACCTCCTTTATTGGTTTGTAGCCATAATTGTTATCCAATCAAGTATTCAAATAGCTGCAATATAGTCCAAAATTATAAAATACCATCCGGTGCAATGAAACCCACAATTCAGATTGGCGATCATATAATAGTAGACAAATTGACGTATAAGAACTTAGAATCGAAGAGAGGCGATATCGTGATCTTTCCATTTCCAGAAGATTCGTCTAAAGATTTCATTAAGCGCATTGTTGGAATGGGTGGTGATACAGTTGAAATAAAGAATAAACAGGTGTTTATTAATGGCGATCCCTATCAAGAACGCTATATAATTTACACCGATTCAAACGTTTTTCCTAAAAACGAACAACCACGGGATAATTTTGGACCAGTTAAGATACCAGAAGATTCACTGTTTGTTATGGGGGATAACCGAGATCAAAGTTATGATAGCAGATTCTGGGGATTTGTTAAAAAATCTTCTGTGAAAGGAAGAATAAAGGGTATTTATTGGTCATGGGATAAGGAAAATT
>DATFMK010000286.1:0-2365 GCA_035267005.1 Balneolales bacterium | reverse complement strand
CTTACATATTAAATTCTCAAGAACAAACAAAACTGAAGATGCTGGAATTTCGTGAGTCTTATTTTCCCGAATTAATTGTGGAAAGCACACATACTAATATTGTAAATGGAGTTGCTTCGAGTTATTACGGAGTTTCAAGTGTAGGGGCAGCGTTACACAGGAGTAAATACGAAAATGGGGGAGATTTTCCGGATTTTCTCCTAAGGCTTGCTTTAAAAGCCTTTAGAAAAAAATATGGACACGAAAAATTCGATTTTATTGTTTATGTTCCCCCCACTGAATCAGGTGATTTAGTGAAAAACTTTGCGGAAAAATTATCACAAGTTTTAAAAGTTCCAGTTTCCCATAAAATGATTAAAACAGGAGCAACTCAACCTCAAAAAGTATTCAGGAATGGTTATCTTAAAAAAGATAATGTAGCTCAAAAATTCAGTTATTCTGAACCAGTTGAAATAGCGGGAAAATCGGTCATTTTATTTGATGATATTTTCGATAGTGGAGCAACAATTAAAGAAATTGGAAATGTTTTAACTAAATTTGGGGTAACGAAAATCGCACCTTTGGTTATAGCAAGAACTGTTGGCGGAGATATTTAAATAGTTGATTATGAATAAAGAATTAACATATTGGTTGGCTTTGGCTCACGTTCCAAAGATTCAAACAAAAAAGAAAAACGAGATAATTGTACGACTTTTTAAAAAAGGTATATCAATTATTGACTTTTTTGAATTAGAGCAATCTGTTTGGGAAATTGATTACGAGTTAAATCAAACAATGGATAAAAAAAAAATTAGCAAAAATAATTGGATAGAAAAGTAGTGGTTCAGACAATCGCTTAATGACAAGTAATTTATAAATTAGTATCTTTGTTCATAAAGTATAAAATGATGGATCAGAATCTAATTCGTGATAAGATTACAAAGTCAATACATGATAAAGACCCTTATGCGGAAGCTTATTTATTTGGTTCGCGTGCAAGAGGTGATTTCAATCCGGATTCGGACTGGGATATTCTAATCTTAGTTAATGCAGATAAGGTGATAAATGATATCGAGGATAAGTTCCGTGAGGATTTATATGATATTGAGTTAGAGGCAGGCCAGGTAATTTCAACATTCATCTATCCTAAAAAGTATTGGCAGGATGCATTAATTTTTTCTCCATTGTATAAGAATGTTAGTCAGGAAGGAATACGGTTATGACAATTGAGAATCATGATGATTATATATCGTATAGATTTCATAGGGCAGAAGAATCATTCGAAGAAGCATTGATCCTGGCAGAGAAAAAAAATGGAACGCCGTTATAAACAGACTTTACTATTCATGTTTTTATGCAGCTATATCATTGTTACTAAAGAATGGTGTTGAGACACAATCACATGATGGAGCCAGAACTCAATTTGGATTACATTTTGTTAAAACTGGCGTGATTGATAAGTCATTTGGTAAACTTTAACCAAAATGTTTGATTATCGACAAAAAGGTGATTATGGTGATATGTTCGATTATGATGAGGAGATAGCTATTCCTTTGATTGATCAGGTCCAGGAATTTATTAATGAGATTAAAAAACATATTTAATCAATGCAATCTTGACCGGGATATTAAACGACTTTTAAGTAAAGTAAATTATCACATACAAACAGTTGCTGTCCGGGATAACCATAGATTTTGTACATTTAGGACTTTAAAAATGGTTTGATCGGAGAGATTTTTATGAAATCGAATATTATTAACATACGTAAATCAATAAATAAGGCTTTCTTAAAGGTAAAGCCCAATCGTAGCCAGATTGAGAATTTCAAACATAACATCCTGAACCTTTACGATCAGATTAATGAATCGGAATCGGAGGAATATCACAAAAACATTATCAGTAAATTTCTGGCCAACACTTATTACTCTCCCGACCATTACATAAATACCAAAGGGCGTACTGATCTGGTAATACACAACGGCAAAGATTCAGCTTCAACCGTTGGTGTGCTGATCGAGACTAAAAAGCCTTCGAACAAAGCGGAAATGCCCACCAAAGACAACCTGAATGCAAAAGCGCTTCAGGAATTGATTTTGTATTATCTGAGAGAGCGTATTTTCGGGAAAAATATTGAGGTTAAACACCTGATTGTGACCAATATTTATGAGTGGTATATATTCAATGCCAATGATTTTGACCGGTTATTTGCCCAGAACAAAAAGCTGGTTAAACAATTTACCGATTTTGAGGAAGGAAGACTGGCCGACTCGAAAACCGATTTTTTCTACAAACAAATCGCCGAACCATTTTTAAATGAGCTTGACAGTGATATTTCATTTACCTGGCTTGACATTAGAAATTACGAGCAAATCATAAAAAACAATGA
>DATFMK010000285.1:0-2333 GCA_035267005.1 Balneolales bacterium | reverse complement strand
CATTGAACATATTATTGATGAAAAAAGGACACAACTAAGAAAGATAGAACAACCCGTTATTTTAGCAATCCCAGGTTCAAGTACTGGAACTGATCTAAATGACTTTGATCAGGTTTTGTTTGGGCATACCTATGAAAAAATGAATAGAAATTTCGAAGTTATTGAAACAGGTTTCAAGCCTGATGGTAAATTTGTTAGTGAAAATAAAGAGCCTACTTATCAAGCTATTTTAGCATTTGAGGAAGTTGGTTTTAGAAGTGTAAAAATTCCAACTATGTATTTGCATAAACAAGCGAACCCAATATTAAAAGAAATATTTAATTTTTTCCCTGTTAGAATCTATGATGAATCAGAAAATCTTATAAAAGAAATTCAACCTAAAAGACACATAAATTTAGATAATTTTAAGTTTGTGACAGCTTAATTGTGTACCTAACCGGCGCATCAAGGGGACGTTTTTCGCTAAGCCTTTGCATCTTTCCGTTCGGATTTTTCGTTTTGTCTGCTAAATTGTATATCAAAAACGCCCCTTATGCGCAGGGTCGTTAGGCCGCAGCAGCCGCTTTTTATTCTTTTCTGAAAAAGGTTAGGCTTTGGTCACATTTTTCTTTGGAAGCTGCGGCGCCTCAGTTGCCACAATTAACGGAAAAGCCACAAAACCGGCAGGCCTCGCGTTGGTCCGGTTCGATCATGTCTAAAATTCCAAATAATACTCCGTTTTCAATCGCCTTTAGTATGTTTTTTACTAGATCGGTGGGCCTGCATTTCTTGTCTTCGGTTTTCCCCGGCGCTTGAGCTTTTACTAAAACCCCAGTTCACCCCTTTCCCGGGCGTCTGCTGTCCTCTTTTTCATACCTGCCCAAAAATAATAGGCAAAAATACTGACGGTTTCATCTCCTAATTATCGCACCTGGCCCTAACCGGCGCATCAAGGGGATGTTTTTCGCTAAGCCTTTGCACGATTCCGTTCGGAATTTTCATTTTGTCTGTTAAATTATAAATCAAAAACGCCCCTTATGCGCAGGGTCGTTATACAGAATTTTAGTACTGACAATCGTAATTAACAAGTACAGTCGTTCCGGCCGGTTCAAAATTGGAACCCATAACGTAGGTATTTGATTACTTTGCAAATATTAATTGTAATTATATATCCATTAAGTAAGTAATTAGGAGTGAAATAATGGCACTTAAAAAATGTAGAGAATGTGGTAAAGAGGTTAGCTCAAAAGCAAAAACATGTCCACACTGTGGTGTTAATAATCCAGTAAAGAAAAACAGATTTTGGAAATGGGTTGTATTTTTGGGAAGTGTTGGTATCATTTATGGTTTGTTTTCAATCCCATCTGCCAAGATTAAAGATGCCAATGTATTTTCGAAAACTACGTTAAATGTAAGAGATATGCCTACAACGGATTCAAAAGTAGTTGGGAAGTTATCTCCAGGACAGAAAGTTTTGTCATTTAAAGATTCATCTGGCTGGCTGCATATCAAGTTTTTAAACAATGGCAATAGTATTGACACGGGATGGATAGCAAAAAGTTATACCTATGATATTTCTAAGTATGGCAGGTGGAAAGAACAACAAGAAAGTAGAAAACCTCCTACAACAAAATCCCTTAAAATTAATTCTAAATTAACTAATTTTACAGTAGATAATGCTAATTCTCAGTTTGTTTTTACATTACAAGTTGAAAACAAGAATTCTCAACAGGATACTGTTTTTGTAGTTGTTTATGGGAAAAATGACAATTTCATTCCGCCACGTCGAAGTGCTTGGCCTGCGGCAGGGTTATTATTTAAGCAAGCAGGTACCGCAAGGGGCAATCTTTCTGCATCAGACATCTCTGACAACTGGAATTCTCGACCAGAAATTACTAAAGGATTCAAGATGATTTTAAAATCGAATTCTAAAAAATCTATTGAAGGAGCTTTTCCAATTAATAGATTTTCGCAATTACAAGCTTGGCAAGGAGAAGTATTAAATTCAAATTCAATGTATGATGAAATCCATCTTTGGATATTCTCTCAAAATGGGGAATTGATTTCAAATAAGGGCTATAATATTAAATAAATTATTGTACTTCGTAACCAGTAACTTTCAATTGAATTCTTATAAAGAGAAAGTTCTGTATAACAAGCGCATTAAGGGGACGTTTTTAGCTTGGCCTTTTCACTATTCCGTTCGGATTTTCCGTTTTGTCTGCTAAATTGTATATCAAAAACGCCCCTTATGCGCAGGGTCGTTATACCGCCATTTTAGAATCGTAACAAATCCTTTTTTGGATACGTAAACAAGAAAAAATTCTAATGTTATTAATATATCACGGATGAAA
>DATFMK010000284.1:0-5376 GCA_035267005.1 Balneolales bacterium | reverse complement strand
GCCCATTTGTTTTCCGCCCTTGTTCCGTGCGTTCCATACACAAAGATCATGTCATGACGAAAAGCATCTTTGAATGTTCCGTATCTCGCGGGACCTTTGTCATTGGGAGATGGTTTTGATGTTACATGCCATTGACCGCCTTCCTTTTGGAGCCAGACGCGTTTGCCCTGAAGGTTTATGCTGTCCAATTTCGTGCTGTCGAGATCGATATTAAATGGCTTATGAATGTTGGCAATGCTTAAATCAAACGAAAGCGTCTTTATATTTTTTGTCGTACCTACAAAACGGTTCCTTGACGGGACGAATTTGACTTTCGCTTTGCTCGGTTCAAGCTGTTTCTCCTGCGAATAGATCGTCAGCCAGTAATCTTTAGCCGAAACACCGGGGTTGCTGGTTGTAAAGTCGATGATCTTTATCCGCTTCTCACCCGGACGTGCGTGTCGTGCAAAATAATTGAACATCGGAGGCCAATCAACGCAATCGGTTCCTGCTTCATCGTTCAAACCCCACCAATGTCCAACTCCGGGCTGTTCATGGAATATAAAATCGTGATCGAACTTTCTCAGGGTGTCTGCCATGTGGATAGCTTCCGTCACGGGTACATTATCGTCCTTGCTTCCGTGTAGTATGTACGTACCCAACTGTTTATAATTTCGATCCAGCAAATATGTGTTCACCTGATTTGATGCCCTCATGAGCATTTTCCCTATTGGTGATTGTGGCTGATCGTTGTGAAACACATAGGTCCACCAACTTATCCAGCCTGAACTCGGACCGATTGCAGCGAACTGATCGGGATACTGCGCTCCTATAATCCATGTTCCGTGTCCGCCCATGGAATGACCAGTCAGATAAATCCGGTTTGGATCGATGTTGAGTGTTGCTTTTGCAAGATGAAGCACTTGTAAAGCATTGAGCCTTCCCCAGTTTTCCCAGTCATAACCGTAAGGGCCTCCGTTCGTCGGACATACAATGTATCCCCAGGTCTTCGGATAATATGAGTTCGCCTGATTGGTAGCGATCACGTCAGCGCCATGAAGTGAAAAGAACAGGGCTTTCGGTTTGCCGTTTGCAGGACCACGAGGTGGCACTACGGAATAATACTGCACACTGCCGTCAATACTGCTTTTGAATGTAATGTTATGCGTGGCAGTCGGTTTTACCGTTTTAACATGAATCCTGACTGTTGCCAGTTCCTTCGCATTTGTGCTTTGGTTACTCAGTAGAGTTAATTTAATAGGTATCTTACCGGTTGATGCCGGAGCCGGTCCCTTAAGTTTAAAGCCTACACTGCGAATACTCATTGGCTGTATGAGCGGCACCCGTGTCTCTGCAGAATATCCGTTATCATTATATGCTTTAACATAGGCATCTTTAAGTGGTTTATTAGTTGCATTAATGATAGTAGCCGCGGCATAATCGATAACTGACTGACCTACCAAAAAGTTTGGAAGTACGGTACGTCTCACATTAAATAAGATTTCCGGTTTAATATCTGTTAATTTGACTTTCAACCTGCCACGGCTGCAGACAAATAGCAGTTGATTGTTCCCTTTTTTCAATTGGATCGGGATTATGGAAAAATTAAAAGCAGCTTCCCACACCGGATAATCATCTTTGTACCCATATTTATTTCCTTCTCTCGGAACACCATTCACATAAACGAGATCATTCCCTTTCGACTCTAATAGCACAACTTTCTTCTTATCAGATTTTATAGTAAAGAGTCCATATCCCCTATGTAGATAACGTCCTTTGAACCAACCTGTAGAGTCTGCAGAATGAGCGGTCCAGGTTGGTGTTTTCCCATTTTGAAATCCGACCTTCTCACCCGTTCTCGCATGAATTTTCTTCCCTCTAACAATTCTTTGCATTACAGGATCGACAGGAAAGATCGAATTCACATGAGTATGGAGAAAGATACCATGTGTCAGAGAATCTGTTTTTGAACTCAAGTTTTCTGAATGAGTAGCTTTGGCACGCACGTCTATCGAAATTAAGACAATAAACATTATAACACATAATGAAGCGAAGCGTCCAACATTGGGTTTCATGTTCTTCCTTTACTATTCAAGTCGTTAACGTAATTTCGAATAAAATAAACAATTAAATTTAAATCATGCCAAACGGTTTTCTCCGGATAACAAACATTTTAAAAATTACACTCTGAGATCCCAAGATGGCAATCTTATCATATGACTCATTGTGCTAACCAGCGATAATGAAGAGATTCCCAAATTAACTGCCTTTTTATGATATTAGCTCAAATATTTAAATATAAATATAACTGTCCCTTATCTAAATATGTATATATAATAATATGCTATTTTTTTAACATGGCGTTCTTTATATAAGTGCGTGATTAATACAAAATTCTCGATTTAAAAGTTTTTTCATAACATTAATTCTGATGTCAATTTAATAGCAAATACTAATATCTATTTGCTCCTAAGTGGCAGCGCCACAATTAAATATAAATATAGATACAAAGCAAAAATAAGTATTATATATACATATTATTTTATTGAAAAGTTAAAAATTTTAACTATCATTGGTGGTAAGGAGGAATGTAAACAGTGTAGTTTTGTCAATCTATTGTTATCATAGAGCTTACACTTACCTTATTTATAATAATTAATAACAACATTTGATCAGACGCTACTTAAAAAGAGGTGGGGAATCGGATGTTAGTCTATTTATAAATTTCAAATTGAGGGAATCAAATGAAGAAAAAGTTACATATCCATTTTATGCCCGATTTGACATCATTATATAGTATGATGCGAATGGGATTGGGTATTTTGCTTGTGTTAGTTTATGGAACCGCTTTCGGACAAGCGGTTAAGATATCGGGTACCGTTACCGATGCCAATAGCGGGGAAGTTTTGCCCGGCGTAAATATTGTAGTGAAAGGTCATCCGACTATGGGTGCCGCTACAAATGCTCAGGGTAAATATTCTCTGTCGGCGACCAGTCCGACCGACACGCTCGTGTTTTCTTTTATTGGCTACACGACTTTGACAGAACCTATCAGAGGCCGGTCTGTAATTGATGCAAAATTGCAGCAACAAACCATTAGTGGAGAAGAACTTGTCGTAACAGCCTTTGGTGTTCAGCGTCAAAAGAAATCATTGGGATATTCGGTTACACAGGTCGGCAGCGAAGATCTTTCCACAGTCAAACAAACCAATGTCATGAATTCATTGGCAGGACGTGTACCTGGTTTAGTGATCACGCAATCAACGAGCGGTCCGGGAAGTGGTACCCGGGTTATCATCCGTGGTAATAACTCATTAACAGGTAACAACCAGCCACTATATGTGGTTGATGGTGTGCCGGTAAACAACTCCGGATTTGGTTCCGCAGCCGGTTCGGGTACGGGAGAATATTCGCGGGCGGATTATGGAACGGGTATTTCCGACATCAACCCGGATGATATTGCTTCCATTTCTGTTTTGAAGGGACCAAATGCTGCGGCTCTTTACGGTTCGCGTGCTTCTAACGGCGTGGTCTTAATCACAACGAAAAAGGGTCGACCCAATAAAGGACTTGGTGTAACGTATACTTCCAATTTTACCATCGAGAATCCTTTAGTTCTGCCACAATACCAAAATGTTTATGGTCAGGGTGCTCAGGGTAATACGTACACCAATCTCGCCAATCTGAAAAATCATGGCGGATCCTGGGGTGCTAAAATGGACGGAAGTCAACAGTTGTTCTGGAACGGTACCACCAGGCCCTATGTATCGCAACCCAACAACGTAAAAAATTTCTTCCGAACCGGTGGAACCATGATCAATACGATCGCACTGGACGGTGGCACGGATAAAGCTACAGTTCGTCTTTCGTACACCAACACCCATCAAAATGCGATTGTGCCTAATTCCGGTCTGACTAAACAAAATTTTGATTTGCGTGGGTTTGCAAACCTGACTGATAAATTAAGTATCGATTCAAAAGTCACTTATTTTTATCAACAGACCAAGCACCGCTTAGCACAGGGGACCGAAGGGATTATGGCCTATCTCTACACGATACCCAGAAACATGGATATCAGTAATCTGAAAGATTATCAAAATCCTGCTGATCTTACCGCGAATTCTTGGACCGCCAGCGGAGGAAATCCTTACTGGGTTGTTAATCATGATGTCAATAGGGATTATCGAAATCGGTTCACTGGATTTGTAAAAGCGAATTATAATTTTACTTCTTATTTGTCCGCTTTTATTCGGGCAGGTACCGATCAAGTCAGTCAGAAGATTGAAACAGTTAATCAACCGGGACATTGGTTCTGGCATACCGGACGTTTCGATTACGGTACAACCAAAACAGGTGAAACCAATGCCGACTTTCTGGTCACTTTCGATAAAGCAGTATCGCATGATTTTCACGCGAATATCATGGCGGGTGGTAATTATCGATTGAATACCTACGATGCTCAGAGTGTGTATGGTGAAAATTTTAAGATACCGACCAAACCGATCGTGTCCGGTGCCGTTCTTACCACACCGAGTTACACCCCTACTCAGATGAAACGGGTTACTTCTTTGTATGGATCAGCTGAGTTTTCCTACAAAGAAACCGTATATCTAAACCTGACGGGACGTAACGACTGGTCCTCAACCCTGCCCAAAAACAACTGGTCGTATTTCTATCCATCTGCCAGTTTATCCTTCCTGGTTAATGACTTTGTGGATCCTGATCATAAGATCCTCGATTTCTGGAAACTGCGCGGAAGTTGGGCACGGGTAGGTAATGATACCGATCCGTACCAGTTAACCAACGCATTCGATCTGACCAGTACTTCCGGCTCGTACCTGGGATTACCAATTCTGACCAGACCTTCGATATTATATGATGTCAATTTGAAACCTGAACAAATAACATCAACTGAAGTAGGTACGGAAGCTCATTTCTTACGCAATAGATTGCATTTCGACTTGTCGTTATATCGAATCATTTCCAATAACCTGATCATGAACGTTCCGGTCTCACAATCAACCGGTTATAGCCAGTTCCATACCAATGTCGGCCAAATTTCCAATCAAGGTGTTGAGGTCACTTTGGGTGGTGTACCGGTTCAAAATTCTGATTTCAGATGGGACCTGGCGGTCAACTTTGCCCATAACAAGAATAAACTGGATCATCTGATCAAAGGTTTGGATAATTATATTTTCACGACCACCAATACGGGTACCGTAACTGTTCAGGCAACAGCCGGTGGCGGCTATGGTGATATCATGGGCACAACCTGGCAGCGCGCACCCAACGGACAGATTATGGTGGATGCTACTGGACGCCCGATGGCAACCAGTGAGAAAGTAAAATTGGGTAACTATCAGCCTGATTGGACCAGTGGTCTGACTAACACGTTTT
>DATFMK010000283.1:0-3058 GCA_035267005.1 Balneolales bacterium | reverse complement strand
TGCATAATCTGGGCAAATAGTGTTATATTTTTCATAGTCAGTGATATTTTAGGTTGAGTTGTAACTCCTAAAATAAGAAAGCCCCGACTTCGGGGCTTTCACTGGCTACTTTTTTTTAACGTTTTGGACAGATGTGAGGTTTTTTATAAAAAACCGGACCTTACTTTTTGTAAGATCCGGTTAAATAAGTGAAATATTCTATGCTAATAAAGTTATTGCTGACAGGTTGTGCAATTGGTTTGGACAGCTACACTATAAGTAGTGGAGTTCGTTCCTTTTCCGTTGGATACATAAACTTTTATTAACTCCGTTTTCAAACCGGCACCTGAATAGAAAAATGTATGTGAATAAGTATCGGAATTAGTACCGTCTGCATTCCAGGAATTGGTGGTACTATCCCAATAATACCATTGATAATTATAAGATCCAGTGGGTGTTGGAGTAACCTGCCAGATGCCTTGTTGACCTGAATTCAGGGAAGTTGGACCTGAAATACTCTCACTGAAAATACCTTTGTTGGCAAAAGTATTCAATATCGCATTATCGTCAACTCCGCCGAAATACGCATCATCCGATGCTGTCATTGCATCTCGAAAAGATAGGAAACTAGGCGTACTTGTTATTCGGAACAAGGCGTCATAAACCAGACCATCTGCAGTTGTGAAATTTATGTTAGAGCGCAATGCCCATAAAACAGAGGAAAAGAATTCTCCACCAACATGAGCTTCAACAGAAGGATAATCATATCGATTTTTATAATCGTCATAGTTTTTAATCGTAGGATTAGCCATATCACGAACGCCATTAACAGCAGCACAACAATATTCTCCTATCTTGGAGCGATTAGTATAAGCACCTGCAAAATAGTCAGGGGTTCCCTCACTAATACCGCCTTCTTCATCATTTGTGGATTCAATACCACTATTTATATAATAGATCACGGCATGAGTATATTCATGGTAAATTACCTTATCATCCTTGGCAAAGTCTTTGGTACCTACAGAGGGATAGGCCGCATTAAAATAAATCTGTTGATCAGACGGGCTAAACCAGGCATTCGGGCTTGGAGTGTTATTTATAATTGGAATCGGAGTATGGGCATGTGCTTTGATATCAGTTAATCCATTAGTTGATAGATAACCATTATCCATATTATTAATGTATCCGGCTCTATATTGATCTATGTGCCAGTATAGATTAGCTTCATCGAAATGAGGACTGGAAGGACTATACAGAAATGAATTAGAGGAAGATGTAGCTACCGAAGTAGAATCATTTTTGATGTAAGCCCACTGTCCCTGCAGATATCCGTTTCCATTTAAATGATAAAAAAGTTCGTCAATGACTGACGAAAGACCCGGATAGGTAGGATAGGCATTGCCATCACCAGTGATATCGGTTAGCCGGTTGAACTTATAAATAACCTGGCCCGACTGGGCATCTACCATATAAAGTCGATCGACCAGTGGTTGTACCGATGACAAAATGATCTTCCAAACCAAATGGAACTGATTTTTCTTATCCCGGTAGATTACTAACTTTGAATTGGTAACCGGAATAACTGTTTTTAAAGTAGTTTGTAAGTCAGTCTGAGACTTCTGTTCGGCATCAACTACTGTTATTCCCGGAGTAGTTAATACCTGAATATTCGGATAATAATAACCATTGGCCATATCCACATGTCCATCCTGCCTAATATGAACTTTATATTCAGCTTCATAGACCGGAACTCCATGAACAGTTTGATTAAATGTGACATGACTGACCCCCCGATGAGTCTCTGTACCGATATATTTCAACTGATTTAGATCGGTAAAACCAAACAGTGTTTGATAATCGGCCAGGAAAGAACTTGCCGCCTGTTCCGGATTTCCATTATAGGCTTTTTTAGTCACACCTGACCATACAGAGACAGGAAGTCCGGTATTATTACTCCAGCGTATCCTCCAATTATTTCCGTTGTGGGTTTTAAACCGTTGCCAGGCTGTTTCGTGAAGTGTGTCGGGTAGTATTGCTGAAAGATTGGAAAACGGTTGTGAGTTAGTATAATTGGACTTTACCTGTCCAGGGCTATTGCTATCGTAATTCTCCAGCGGGGAATTACAGGAAGAAAACAGAGCCATTAATAATAAAAGTGCAAGTATTTTTTTCATGATGTAACCTCCAGTATTTTTTATTAAATTGGAGGTGTGTTAAGTTTTTCGTTTAACCGAACTACATTAACACACCGCGTCCCTGTAGGTCATTTACTTAGTCTCTTGGCGGAGATATTGATGTCCTATAGGGGCTTATTATTTATGATTTACAGAATTTCAAATTTTTTTATTTGTTTGTTTTTTAGTTATTTATTGGAACAAACCAATGTGCACCAATAATATTTAAGCCATTAAAGATATTTATCAGTTTCTTATCGCTCATATCTAATATTTGTAATGCCTGCTCATTAAGAATTCCGGAATCAAAAGTAATGAGTAATATCTTTGTACCCTTAGGGTTAATATCTAAAGGACGGAAACCTATTCCCTGTAAAATATCAAATGAAATTTGAGTTGACTGCTTTGTATTGATATTTAATTGATATAGGTTATTATTCGACCAATAGATTAAATCTTGTCCATTTGATAACCATAGTTGTCGACCAGCATTTCCTGTTTGAGTCATGCGCACTATGTTGTCATTTTTTATATCAATCAAATATATATCTGTACTGTTTTTGTTTGAAGAATCCCTGTCCGAGACAAAAGCTATTTGTTGACCATCCGGGCTCCATATCGGATCCTTGTCACTGATCAAATTGTTAGTGAGCCTATGTACCTGTGTTGAATCATATTTTTCCCCGGCCACATCCACCGTCATGATCTCATAATTTTCTCCCCCTCTCTCGCAATTAGTGCAGATATCAAAGGCAATTTTTGTACCATCAGGACTCCAGACCGGATCCGAACCGTACAAATATTTTACCGAGCTTCCCGAGAAGATTTTGAGCGGGTGCATATTACTTCCATCCGCATTCATCACATACAAGTATGGTCCCAGTGTCGTAGCGCCGGTATAGTTG
>DATFMK010000282.1:0-2487 GCA_035267005.1 Balneolales bacterium | reverse complement strand
GGTAGTGGGTGCCCATATTGTGCTGGCCAATCTTTATGTCACGATAACTGTTTGCAAACTAAAAATCCTAAATTGTCCAAGGAATGGCATCCAACCAAAAACGGAAATCTTACACCAAAGGATATTACCTCCTTTAAGAATAAGAAAGTGTGGTGGCGATGCGCTAAGGGTCATGAATGGCAAGCTCTTGTTAATAGCAGATCTGTTGGAGCCGGATGCCCCTTTTGTGCAGGACTATTTGCCTCGGAAGAAAATAACCTTGAGATTTTAAACTCAGTATTGTCTAAACAATGGCATCCGGTGAAAAACGGTAAATTAACACCGAAACATGTATTGCCATATTCTTGCAAGAAAGTGTGGTGGCAGTGCGCTAAAGGTCATGAATGGGTGGCTGCCATAAAAGCCAGAACAAAAGGCAATGGGTGTCCCGGCTGCTCAGGGAGAACAGCTACTAAAGAAAATAACCTTCAGGTGGCAAACCCGAAATTGGCTAAGGAATGGCACCCAACGAAAAACGGAGATTTAACTCCTAAAGACATCCTCCCAGGTTCTCACAAAAAGCGGTGGTGGAAATGCGCTAATGGTCATGAATGGCAGACTTTCGTGTACAGCAGAAACCAGGGCGCAGGATGCCGTTATTGTAATAGACAAAAGAGATTATCTGCATATTACCATTCAATTGAAACAGGGATAAAAAACAAATTTTTTAACCTGTGACATTATGAGCATCATCCAAGCGACCATTCCGATCATCCTTGTTGTATATGATAGAAATAAAGGGTCCGGGTGTCGTTCTTGTTGGCTTCTGAAATGCCCATCTTAATATAGCCAAAGCTTGATTCCCCATGGTATTGAAAAGATCTTCAAAATATTTTCCCTTATTAAATCGTTCCCTCCTTTATCCTCACGTTCTACTCAAACCATTTTTTGTGAAATGAATTACATATTATCTGTCCGTCTATTTCCACAACATCCATTAACTTCACTTATTTTCTAAAATATAACTTACTGTTATCACATCAATTTATTTCTTTTTATTAAAAAGAAACAGTTTTGCATGATTATTGCTCTGTAAACATTTTGCTAAATGATAAGAATGGAATTAACCAAACTCCAACGGGATCAGTTTATTTAATCGGAAATTCTGAGGAGGGATAAATCATCGATACAAGATTATTGATAATTGCTGGGACAGCGGCCATATCGTATTTATTTGGAACTATAACTTACCTGGTTTTGATATCAAATGAAATTCAGGCTCCAAATGTTGAAAAAATCGAGGTCGTCGAATAAGTCATGAAAACATATTGTGCATATCTGGGGAAAATTTCTCTAAAATTCGATGTATCATAGAGGGAATATGAAATGAGAATAACCAATAAGAAAAACAATATGAATAAAAGGATCAATCAAAGGAGACCTTACTCTGGAGAAATCTTCTTTGTTGGGAAAAATGGATTCAACGAAGGTTGGCTCAAAGATTTTAGTCGTTCCGGCTTATTCATAATCACAGAAGCCAGTCTCTCCGTCGGAGAAATCATTACCATCGCCTTACCGTTCTTGAAAGGTAAAAAAGTAAAATGTAGAGGCCAAATTCTACGGTGTACCAAAGAGGGATTTGGTATTGAATTGTTCGGGAATCGCAGCGTTATTAATTTGAAGATCATAAAATAAGGATGAATGATCTTCTCGGGTGTGCGTGCATCTGTTCTATCGGTCTGTGCAACTTTATTTTGTGTGGCTCTGCCAAAGAATTTGCAGCACTGACTGAAAGAAAATAACGGCATCTTGGAAGCTTCTGATTAAAGGTAGGCGATTATAGGCTCTGCCTTTAAATTTTTAAAATATACGGGATCGAATTTTTATGGAAATGACTGACCAAAATACGATCATCCTCAGTAATCGATCCGGAAAAGACCGACGGACGAAAAGCAGCTTTAATATTCGCTCATTTTTATTCGGTGGTAAAAGAGAAAATATTCGCCGACAGGAGGATACAAAAAGAATTTTTTATGTTGATCATTACAGTCCATGGCTTTTTATCATCATAGTGTCTATTCTTATTCTTTGTGTCGTTGATGCATTTTTGACGTTGTTTTTATTGAATCATGGGGCTTATGAAACTAACCCTGTTATGGCATTTTTTCTTAAGTTTGGACCTTTAACTTTTTTCATTTCCAAATATTTATTGACCACCATACCAGTAATTTGCCTGTTAATGTTCAGGAATACTGTTGTTGGAGTAATTAAATTAAGTGCCCGTTCACTGCTATATGTTATCGTTGTAGTTTACCTGGCAGTCGTTGGCTGGGAACTTTATTTAATTTCTAATGTGGCATATAGCCCTGACCTTAAGTCATCACCTAAAATATTCACCGATTCACAAATGATTTGCCGAATGGATACTCCAAACCGCCACTCTGTTTCAGATCTGAAAATATCTTAATGAAAAAAAACAAAAAAAGCGCACTGCCCAGATTCCCTTGG
>DATFMK010000281.1:0-5251 GCA_035267005.1 Balneolales bacterium | reverse complement strand
TTATCCTACGGGCAACGATGCCGGTGGCACGAATTAATTCAGTATTGAAAACATTCTAACCGTTTTTGATGAAGCGTCTGTCTAATAAGACAGACGCTTTTTTTATATAGAATGCGGTTTATTAAACCACAGAGGGGAACGGTGTAATTACACGGGTAACGCAGGGATTTATCAATAATCAACGTTAAAATGAAACCTGAACTCCAAAATAAATCAGCCGTTTTTCATAATACCAATAGTTCGATATTTTACCATAATCACGACTATATACAGGGGTTCTTTGATTTTCATTATTTAGGATATTTGTAAGTGTAAAAAAAGGTATTATCGATAAATTGTTATATGATATTACTTTATTAGCGGTTAAGTCAATCCTGGAATATGAGTTTAATTGCTGTGCATTGTAAGTCCCAAATACCGGTTTGAAACCGCGTGTTTTGGATATTTTTTCACCATTGATGATCGGAGTATAGAAATGACCGGGCCTCGTTATATAGTTTATGGAAAAATTCAGGTGTTTAATGCTTGTATGGCTCAGAGATAATTTAACAAGATAATTCATGCTATTTGAACTTTTTATCCATTGAACTCCCTTTTTGAATTTTGAATCAAGCCAGGTATAAGAGGCAGAAAATAAAAAATGTCTCATCTGATATTGGGTGGAAATTTCCAGACCTTTAATGTCTTTTGTGGTTTGTTGCCCCCTCCCAACATCCTTGAAATACTTCGGGAAAATTTCTCTTTTCTTATAAACAGATATGCCAAAAGTTGAATTATTTGATTTATATCGATAACCAATGGCATACTGTACAGCACTTACATGATTAAATTGTTGGATGTAAAAAGACGGAACGGTATAACCATTATATTTTCCCGCGGAGATATGAACGGAGCTTTGAGAAATAAAAGTATAGCGGAGATTCCCCTGATAAGATAGATAACTTTCCTGATTTTTTATGGAAAGATTCTTTCTAAAACCGGCACCGATCGCAACTTTTGGTGCTGTATAGCGGACATATCCGTACGTTTCAATATTAAGATTTTTTTCGCGATGTCTGAAACCATAGGAAGGATCCTCCGGATGTATGGAATAATAATTTTGGGGTAAAGTGTTTGTAAATTTGTCAATGAATAAGCCATCAGTTATTCCTAAAGTAAAAGAGATATGACCATTAGGAAGATATTTCATGTCAACAACATTATAAAATTGGTTAACTTTCGTATCCTCCCGAATAATCCCAAACCTGTAATGCAAGTTGCTAACATTAAATTCATTATTAAATTCAACGACAATATTATTCATGATATATTTCACATTAAAAACATTGAAATATCGTTTTTTATTAAAATGTATATTGCCAGCATAATTATAAAATAGATTTTTTGCATTGTAATTATCATTAATAAAATAAGAATATGTATTAGCCGACAGATGATTGGAGATGGTGTAGTGGAAATTCAATCCGATATCCTGGCTTCTAAATTTCTTAAGATGTGGTGAGTTTTGTTTGTTCACGGATAAATAGGCATCGGATAAATGATAATTTCCGAATACCTGCATAAAGGTAGTATTGTCTTTAATCGGGGTTTCAAATAGCATTCCCGCACCGACTAATCCGCCATCGATTTTAAGCTGCTGGTTTTTTAATCGTTTTCTGGTTCTCACATCTACCAATCCGGCAATAGAATTTCCATATTTTAAAGGAGGATTACCAGCATAAACGGTCTCATTATCAACGATTTCCGTATTCAGAATACTGAAATTACCCAGACCATTCAGCTGGAGATCCCGGACCGGATTATAAAGCGGAACCCCATTGAGAATGACTCTGGAATATTTACCCGAACTGCCTCGCAATGCGGGGTTCGCAGTCTCTGAAGTATTCGTACTTGCCGGCAATGAAGAAATCACCTTAAGGGGATCGCCTTCGGAAACCGGAGACATATATATTGAAATCCTGTTCAGTTTCTCTGTTGAAAACTCTTCGGTTAACGAAGGATTGGATGTTACGGTAATTTTATTTAGGGACGAAACATCTTTATGAATGTGAAATATATCGATTCCATTCCATTGTACCGAAGAAAGCGCAATTATTTTTTTGTGATAACCCACGCTTGAAATGATGAGCGAATCGGCTAGTTCATTTTTAGAAATCTTCAAAACGAAACTTCCATTCATATTGGTAGCCGTCCCACCCGAGGGATGATGCTTTAAATAAACATTCGCACCAAACAATGGTGTATTATCTCCTGCAATCAGCACCCTACCCTTTAACTTACGCTGTGCCACTATTTTTACAGGCAGAATTAAAATAAGTAAGAAAACATATTTATTTATCCGCCAAAGTTTTCTCATCCTGTTTCAAGGTATAATTATCGGGATATTTTTTTAAACCTGTCTTCAATACTTTTTGGGCTTTGGCAAATTTCTTCTGATTGATATAAAAAGTGACAAGCAAACCATAAGATTGAACTTTTCCCCAAGTGGGTAAATAGGGATTCTGTCTGTTTTCTTCCTTAAGAGAAATTGCTTTTGTTAAACATATTTTGACGATCGTCTTGCCACCGAATTGTTTGGGAGTATGATAATTATTGAGTCCCTGCACATACCAGGCTCTTACATTTTTCTTATCAAGATCGACCGCATTTTGTGCATTCCGTTTTGCTTTTGTAGCCAGAACAGCAGCATGCATGCCTCCCGAAAATTGAATGGCATATCCCTGCATCATTGCAAGCAAGGCATAGTCATCAGAACTTTTCGTTTTGATAATTTTTAGAATGTTTATGCCTTTTTTTAATTTTTTCAGACTGGCCCTCTTATTACCCATCTTGATATGATAAATAGATTCGTAACATAGCGTATAAGCCCTCCAATATTGTACGATTCTATTTGTATTTTTAAAATTCTTCAGCTTTTTTTCTATGGTTTCCAGCTTAGCCGGATTATGGGACTGAAAACTGTTGAGAAATGCATTCTTTATTTTTCCCTGGACATGATACAACAATGAATCGTCTGATGTATGAGTTGTTTCGGCAAATACGTTACTCGTTGAAAATAGCAGAAGGATAATTATGAATAGTTTAGATTTCATAATTCATGGGATTTAGTGTTCATGTTTATTTATGTGATGTGCTTATCACCGGGGACAAAAGGCCAATAATGAAGATTCCCCAAACCAGAAAATGGAGGTACCAAAGCTTCCCGAACAGGTATTTATTTTTATAATTCTCTTTATAGTCTTTATCTGTTTGATCGCTATCGGGAGAAGACTGGATTTCAAATTGCCTTTTAAAATCGTCCTTGTAAAAATATGAGAATATTATCGTTGTATAATCAGAATAGAAGGGGTTGGTTTCAACAATTAATTGATAGGAGAAGACATAATAGACGATATCGTACCTGCTAAAAAGTGATAGATAAATAAAAAAGAGAACAAACGTCATCAGATTACCGCTGATTAAGAACCATCCTCTTTTTTGAAATGAGATACCATTATCAATAATGGATACATAAAATCTTGGAAATGGTTTATATGTAAAACCGGCTTTTTCGATGCGTAATTTCATCACTTTGGCTGCAACATAATGTCCTGTTTCATGCATCAGCAGGATAAATAGTAAGGGAATTAGGACGTAATAATTCATTTTACCTCCCTATTTCATGTTTTTCGAAACTAACATAAGAAGCAATGGTAAATACAATTCCCCATAAAATAACCGGGATGCCGCTGACCAAATCTCCTCTGGTAAGATCTACCACAGGATTTATCGGTAAAATGTATGCTATTTTACCAAAGGTCGGATTAAGCTGATTTAATGGGTAGAAAATATTGCTGAGGAACAGCATAATAAAATAGATGAAGAAGGTCACACTTTGGTCATCATCTTTGCCAGCTGTGAAAATCGAAATGATCAATCCCAAAAATGAAAAAATGATGAAACCCCCTACAATTCCAAGAAGAATATAGATCAATTCCAAAAAACCGAATATCGTATGAAAAAAAAGAACCCCAATTCCCAATAATACTGCTGATGTCACTATCGTATTGATAATTCTGCTGGTAACTAACGTTCCTATATATTTCATAAAACTGTAGGGAATTCCCTTAAAATATTTTACAAACCCATCCTGGTAGAATTTTACGATTATGTTGCCGACTGAAAACATACCATCACTTGCAACCTTCATGATGATAACACCTGTCAGTAGAAATTTCGAATAGGTGAGATTATGATATCCCCAGATAAAAGAGAAAACTACAAAAATAAATATTGGAAATACAAAAGAGAAGAATACCGCGATTTTGACCCTAGTATAAATCAATAATTGGTAATATGTCGACAGCAGAAATGTTTTCATTCTTTAGTTTTTATTAAATACCTGTAGATATCTTCCAGTTCAACCGGCATGATTGAATAATTCACCGTCTTTTGCCTGATGTAATCAATAATCGGATCATGCTTGTTTTGTAAAAGTGCGATTTTCGTTTTCTCATTTTCATATAAAAAAGTGTCATTCGAATTATCGGGAATAACATCCTTGGTTGTGATGATTTTAATTGTGAATTTAAAGGAAGCAAGCAATTCCTTATAAGAAGCCGGTTTATTCAAAAGCCTCCCTTTGTGTATCATCGCTATGGATGTCGCATATTTCTTAGCCTCTTCCCACTGGTGTGTTGTAAAAAAAAGGGTTTTATTTTTCAGAAAAATATTGTTCCATATTTTTTCTCTGAGCAGGGGATCTATGGAAGCCATTGGCTCATCCATAATAAGAAGGCGCGGAGAATGCATTGTAGATAATAATATTTCAACTCGCTTTTTTTCACCCCGCGACAATTTCCGCATAAATTTATTCTGAATATCCTGAAGTTCCAGCAAATGATAGGTATCGGTATATGCATCGGAATCTATACTATATAGATGAGCTATAAAGTGAACAACTTCATTCACTTTCAAAAGAGGGAAAATGCTAATATTATCCCATATTATTCCTGTAATATTTTTGATCTTATCAAAGCTTTTTTTGTTATCAGTATATGTTACTTTTCCTCTATCAGCTTTAATGAGCCCGGTCATGATATTAATAAGAGTCGTCTTTCCGGAACCGTTATGACCAAGCAGCGCCAATCGTTCGCCTCTGTTTACCTGCAGCGATAGATCATTTATTATCATCTGCTCGTGAATCTGGTAGCTAATATGTTCAACCGCTATATCAGTCATGTAATCATGAATTAGTTTTTCCAATTACTAT
>DATFMK010000280.1:0-2945 GCA_035267005.1 Balneolales bacterium | reverse complement strand
TTTACCCAATATCTGCATTTTCACAACTTTGAAATCCTCGAATCCCGAAAGCATTCGGGATGTCACGGTTTCGAAGTCGCTCAGGCTTTGATGTTGAACAAAATCCCTGGTTTTGCAAAGCCTTCAATATTACCGGATTACTCAAATATTAACTTCTACGATCTGTCTCATGCCGAAAAGCTGCTTCATCCATAAAAAATTTCTCCTCTTCATTTTCCTGTTAGGTTTTGCTGTTCCGTCGTGGGCTCAAGTCATCCATACAGAATCACCTCAAAACCGGCGAATGATTACAGCGAAGCAGCTGATGTATACCTATATTTTTCCGAATCGTAATTTTCATCCGGAAGAACAGATCGATTCGACTAATGTAAAAGATAGTTTTTTCAATAAATTATCACGAAAACCCGGTATTCCATTTCTATCTTCGGCGTTGGTGCCTGGTTTGGGGCAAGCGGAAAATCATCAATGGGTAAAAATGGGAATCTTTGTTGGAATTGAGGCAGCGGCGCTGGTTTATCATTTTCATATGTACCATCAGGCTCAAAATCTGGAGAGAGATTATCACTATTACGCTGATCACAATTGGAGTTTAGTCAAATATGCACGATTCCTGATAGATTATCATAATGCGTATTATCCCAATGATCCGATCAGTTACAACTCATTGGCAAAAAATGGTCAGCAGTTAGGTAACAGCTCGGCTGACACGCGCATTGACTGGAACAGGGTTAGTATAGACGCTATACGACAACTCGAAAAAAAAACGTTATATGGAGGAACGACCGGTGATGCGTTTTCGCACAGTTTACCGGATTTAGGATCACAGCAATATTACGAACTCATGAGTAAATATTATCAGTTTGGTCCGGGTTGGAAAGATTTTCAAACTCCACCCAAATCAGTAAATTGGAGTCCGGATGGAATGTCACCCGACTGGCATCTGGGGGCCAAACGTGCTGCGGCTTTCAATAATCATTACAGAACTGCCGAAAAAATGATGATGGTGGTGATCATCAATCATTTTGTATCTGCTTTTGACGCCTTTTTCACCTCAAAAATTCGTAATGAACATTTAGAAGCTTCTACGTATTATATATCGAATTCGAACAACGGATTTATGATTCGATATCGCTTTTAGTATCCATCTATAGATTGTATCTTATTTAAATGTGGAAACAAATACTTAAAGACATAAGATTTTACTTACTTATACTAGCGGTAATTATATTTAGCGCCGCTTTTCTCTTTGTATTAAACCAATACATCATGCCGGTTTATACACGACATGATCAGGGACTGACGGTACCGGATATCACAAAACTGCCATTGAAAAATGCACGAATGGTATTACACAATGAGGGTTTACGTGATTCTATCGTTGACCGTCGCTACAATGCCGCATACCCACCAAATTATGTAATCGATCAAACGCCGACACCGAATTTGATTGTGAAACCACATAGGCTGATCTATCTAACGGTGAATGCGGCGTCGACGCCGAAAGTCGTTACGCCCAATGTCGTCAATATGTCTTACCGTAATGCCCGATTACAGTTAAAAAACTACGGATTAAAAATCGGTAATGTAACGTACGTTTCCGGTCCGTTTAAAAACACCGTGATTCATCAGTCGATCAAGCCGGGCATTAGTGTTGCCAAACAGACATTAATCAATTTGACGGTTAGCGACGGACTAGGCGTTAATAAAGTTCCGGTACCCAAATTAAAAGGATTACGTCTTGCACAGGCACAAAGCAAACTGAGAAACGCCGGACTGAGAACGGGACATATCACCTATCAAAACAGTACTTCTAAACCTCCGCTGACTGTCATAAGTTTTAATCCGTCTAAAGACAGTCTGTTGGAAGGAACCTCAGTCGATCTTATTATCGCGCAGAGAGGTAAATCAGAGGAAGCTCCGGAATCTGGTCCGGTATTTAGTGATACCACAAATAACAATCAACAGAATCAGATTCCACAACAACAGAAACCACAATAACAGTAACTAAATCCCGATTAATAGTTATGCAGGCCCCAATATTAGCTCCATCAATACTTGCAGCTGATTATACCCATTTAAAAAATGATATTCAGCAAAGTTTACAGGGAGGAGCACAATGGATACATTGTGATATTATGGACGGACATTTTGTGCCCAATATCAGTTTTGGTCCGGTTATTGTTAAAGCGGCAAGAGCTTCAACAGATGTCTTTTTAGATGTTCATTTGATGATCTCCAATCCGGATCAATACATACAACAGTTTGTGGATGCTGGAGCGAATTCCATTACCGTGCATTATGAAGCTACGAATCATTTACACCGTTCTATTCAAAATATCAAATCGCATGGAATCAATGCCGGTGTCGCGATCAATCCGGCTACATCCTTACAAAATATCGAACCCATTCTTCCGTACGTCGATTTGGTACTTATCATGAGTGTTAATCCTGGTTTTGGCGGACAAAGTTTTATACATCAAAGTTATGACCGCATTAAGGACCTGGTTTCTATGCGACAGAAAGTTGACAACCATTTTTTTATTGAAGTTGACGGAGGCGTCAACCTGGATAACATCGAACACGTTTCGCGATGTGGTACGGATGTATTCGTCACCGGCAGCAGTGTTTTTAAAGCGGATGACATCCCGGGACGGGTAAAAGAACTTATCAAACGCGCTTCCAACGGGAAACATTTGTTGGTTTGATTTGAGGGCAAACACGATCGTTCATTGAATATTAAAAGGTACTCCGGTTTATTGTCATTCCGAGAGAATCGAGGAATCTTTCAACGGCAAGATGCCTATTATCAGTTTTGATTCGTATCAATGTTTATGGGCGTTGATAGATTTCTCCCTCCGGTCGAAATGACAGATAAAGGCTTTGGATGATGACGAGGATAAAAACATCACTCAAAGGCGTCATCTCGAACCCGCTTTTTCAGTGAG
>DATFMK010000279.1:0-2003 GCA_035267005.1 Balneolales bacterium | reverse complement strand
AGGCATCGAAAAACATATTCAGAACTTGAAAGAATCTCACGACGAGCGATGAATAATCAAAGAATTTCCCACAGAATTGAGGGCATTAAAATTACTAAGCCTGAAGCGGAGAGAATCCGTAAAGAAGTTCTTGAAGAATATATCAAATCTACTTCTCTCTTAAAGTCTTAAACAGTCCAATCATCGGCTGGTAATTTTTATCTGCTGCAGATTGGACACAAAAGATATACTCATCCATTCTATTTTTCTTGATTGGGTCAAAATTAAATGACTCAAATCCGTGTTTTAAAGCAATTAAATTAACTACTAATCGTGCGGTACGCCCATTACCATCACGAAAAGGATGAATAAATAAAAATTCAGCATGTAACGGGGCTACAACCTGAATCAAATGCAATTCATCTGTGATTTCCACCGGGCTTGTTTTTAAAAAATCCTTTTCAAAAGTTTTGATAGCGTCTGGTAGGAATTTTGCTGCCGGAAATAAGAAACCACCTTTAGACATATTAACCTGCCTGATTTTTCCGGCAAATTCATATAAATGCCCCAAAGCTGTTTTATGAATAGAAGAAATTAGTTGCCAATCGAATGATCTGATGCTATCAAGTTCTGACTCAAATTTTAACTCGGCCCTTAGAAATCCTCGGTATTCTTCTTTCTCAATACTTTTCTTATCCTTAAGACCGAGTTTATTGGGTAAAATTTCCCCTTCACTATTTGGAGTTTCATATTTCATAAGCAGAAGATACTTATAATATGGACGATCCGCAGTATAACACGCGCATCAAGCGGACGTTTTTCGCTAAGCCTTTACACGTTTCCGTTCGGATTTTTCGTTTCGTTTGTTAAATTATGTATCAAAAACGCCGCTTATGCGCAGGGTCGTTAGCACGCTTAGTTCCCCAAATACAAAATTCATTTCTAAGTATACAATTTTTCATTCTTCTTAGTTATACTATAAGTACAAGGAAATACAAAATTTGATACGCTATGACAACTAACACAAAAGAATTAAAAAGCCTGCTTCACGAAAGCATTGAGAATATTGATGACGAAGCTTTTCTTAAGGCAATAAAAAATATTCTGGATCATAAATATGAGCCTCAGGAAAAAATTGTACTCACTCCCGAACAAGAAAAACGAATTGAGAAAGCAAAGGAAAGTATAAGACAAGGGAATTATCTAACCAACGATCAAGCGGATAAACTGGTAACTAAGTGGTTAAACGAATAATCTGGTCACCTGAAGCAGTAGCGGATTGTATTCAAATTTTAGATTATTGGTATAAACGTCTGGGAACAAAAGAATACTCCGTACAACTGGATGAAACCTTTAAGGAAACGGTTCAACTTATTTCTCGCTTTCCATTATTGGGTAGATTGTTAGAAAACCGTGAGGAACGCGTATTTGTCAAAGATTATTACCAGTTTTTTTATCTGGATGAATCAGAAGATATCAAGATATTGCATCTTTGGGATAGTCGTCGCAATCCTGAAGATTTAGACATTTGATTTCCAATAATTACAATCCAGCGTGCTAACCAGCGCATAAAGGGGACGTTTTTCGCTAAACCTTTGCACGTTTCCGTTCGGATTTTTCGTTTTATCTGCTAAATTACATATCAAAAACGCCCCTTATGCGCAGGGTCGTTAGCGCAAAATAACCTAATTCAATAATCATATTCTGATTGTGAAAACTTATTTTTCTGAGATAATTCCTAAACTTCAAAATTATAGCCACAAACTTGATGAAATCGCTTTATTGGCTAATCAACATTGGATTTTATTTGATGAAAATTCCGAACAAAAAATAGTATATATATTTAGGGATAATAATGAATTAATAATTTCTACAAATGGTAGTGTAGAAAAAGGGAGTTGGGATTACTTAGGAAATAATTCATTACTAATTGAGCAGAGTGAAAATAGTATTTTATTCAATCATGGATTTTTCAATGAAAAGGTTCTATTTCTTAAAGTTGATGGTAAAAATGAATACGTAAT
>DATFMK010000278.1:0-5072 GCA_035267005.1 Balneolales bacterium | reverse complement strand
AAATTATTAACCTTTTAAATCAAATCGCAAGAATGAGAAGTATGTTGGGATTGCATAAATGTCATATTAATGATTTTAAGGTGTAAAGAATAATTTCTAAAGCCGCCTCATCCAGTTCAAAGGCCAGTTTACTCATTTATTTATCTGACGTTGAGCCTTCCTTTTTACTTCAATCCAGGGCTTCGCCGAGCTTTCTCCTTGCTCATACCGGCTTATACGTTCATTAAGTTCTTTTTGCCAGGCTTCTTCTGTTTCATATTCCTTAACCGGATGGAGACTATCGATCAATATATGAGCCAATTCCGCCCGTTCTTTGTCGGAAAGTCCAAGTGCTTGTTTTTTTTATTGTTTCGTAAACCATAATGGCAATTTGTTGCTTATTAGTATACTTGTATAATGCTAAAAAACGTACTTAAAAGAAAATCGTTGAGTATGAATCGATGATAAGGACTATACTCCTTGGGTTAACCTTGTTAATTTGAAATTACTTTTTCTTCAGCTGTTTAATTAAAGCTTCCATTTTTCCAAAACAACTCAGGCGCAGAGGATTAATTTCCGTTTGTTTTGAGTAAACCGTATGGAAACGGACAATTCTGTAACTATGCCGGGATTGGTAAACAGGGAATACAAACCATAGTGGTCATGGTCAGGAAATTGGTTTGATCTTTTTTGGATAGTTTATAGCTGGATCATGTCATGGATTATTTTTATGCGAAGCAGAGCTTCTGCGGTGGGCGCCCCCAACGCGACGTTGGGAACGAGAGAGGGAAAGTTTTAAGCTAATAATTCAAGTTGTCTCAATCTTGATAGTTTATAGCCACCCCTGGCAGTCCTTATGAACGGCAAATCATCAGTAGTTCTGATGTTTGTAGAAATAATTTCAGAAGCAACTTCTCGTGAAAATTCATCCGAAAAAGGAGTACTTGGAATTGGAAAATTCAAAACTTCTATTGAATCACTAGTATCGTAAGTAATAAGACCAACATTTGCTTTTTTAAACAAAACGATATTCTCTTTCGCACTATTTGATGTCTCTTTATCCAAAATTACATACGCTTCATTGGCAAAGTTTCTATATCTAAATGCTTGCTCTAATGCCCGGTGCCAATTTTTTAGCTTAAATTCAATTGCGATTAGATAATGGATGGAATTACCAATTGATCTGTAAATAACATAATCTGGAATTCCGCCTGGAGCCCGAACTTCTGATTGAGTGTGCAGGCCATATTCAATATATGAGTCAAGTAATTGATTGACTTTAAGTAAAAAAGATTCTGTCAATTGATATTCAGTTTTAAAGGCCATATTGAAATCTACTAAACTATTTCTGAATTATAAATCGATATAGCATTCATCCACGAAGTTAGATGAGATCCATCTGAATTGCTATCGAGAAACACATTATGATTACTTATTCTTTCAAAATTCTCAAGAACCGTTTTTATTTTTTCAACCACAAAAGAGGTTCTCGTTTGCAGATCTGCAGGGAGCTCTTTTGCTTGCCTCGAAAAAATAAAGAAATAATGTTTATAAATTTCTTTCCTATTAAAATTTAAACTAGAGCTTGGATTGAGTAAGTATTCACTGTAAGGTGACTCATCAAATAAACCTTGCCAATCGGGAATTAGCCTTCTCATTGGTGGTAAAGATGTATTGGGTATCCATTGAAATAATTTACTAGAATAAATTCTCGGCGTTGGTCCTTGTTGTGTTCCAGATTCTCTAGTTTCAAGGCGCTGAATTCCAAAAGATCGAAGATTTTCATAGGCTCCCACAGTAACTGAAGTTGGGTCAGCTATTGAAAGTAAATACCCTTCTGTGTTTGTATAACCAACATGAACCTCTAAACCATTTTGCCTTAGATAATGAATAAATAAAAGCTGATTTGATAAATACTCCGGATCTTTGATTTGTTTAGAATAAAAATCATTATCAAAAATTAAATAAACACCTCTTAACTCAGGATAGTTGGTAATCCAAGTAATAAGTTCAGATCGTAATAGTTCATCCTCAAGCTGAATTGATTTTACTATAACAGTAAGTAGCAAGGGTGGCGCATCAGTTATCCTTGAATGTTCAGATATAAATGGATCTAAGAAAATGGATGTTAATTGCTCAAGTGCATTTTCAGGCAACTCGGAAAAATATCGGGTAGGAATAATGGAATATTGAAAATTCAACTCTTTTTGAAAGACTAGACAACTTTGTGCAATATCATACGCTTGTTCAATAAAGTCACTTGTAGAAAAATTGTTAAGTACATTTTTTGGGAAAAAAGTATATGTCTGCAATTTTTTAGCCGCGTCATGAGGCAAATAAAATTGAGGATCAAAAAAACTAACTTTCCGAATATCCTCAGACAATCGTAGCGGGATTTTGTCAGATTCAATATTAACTGGAGATAGTATATGCCCATTACCAGAACCGTCTTCAGTGTAAGAATCTAAATTCCAAACAAAATTATGTCCATGTTGATGATATATTTTCATAATATTAATTTAATTCCTAAGTGATCTGCTAATTCTTGGGGTAAACGAAAACGTTGATAAGGTTGTACCTTCAAAACTCCTTCTATAAAATCATTAAATGTATTATTTGAGCTATTAGGTGGCAGATAAATTCCATTTAAGATGTTATCAACTATGTTTGCATGATTCCCCACTTTTTGGGGGTCAAATGGATGAAATCCGTGATATAACTCTAACGCTAAAATTCCTAAAAGGAAAAAGTCAGTTCTAACCCCAATCATTGGTTTTCGATTTCGTAATTGCTCAGGTGCAGCATAAATAGGGGTTGCAGGTCCACGTGCGGCAATTGAATGTGTTAAAGAAGCTTTATCAAGAAATCTTGCAATTCCAAGATCAATAATAACAGGCAACCCATCAGATTTAATAAGAATATTAGCAGGCTTTATATCACGATGAATTACATTTTTCGCCCATATTATATTAAGCCCCTTAACTAAATCTTGGATTAAGCTTAAAATAGCTGTCACCTCAGTGAATGCTGATGTAGATTCAGATAACTCTTTTCCATCAATACATTCCTCAATGATTAAAAACTCTCTATTGTCGTCATCGATTATAAATTCAAAATGTTTAGGATAATACATTGAGTTTAACTCTTTCAGAAGTTCAACTTCGCGTTTTATTCTTTCAATGCTATTAATAGATCGGTATTCCCCAAATTTAATAACAACTTTTCCATGTTGAGGATGGATTGCCGATAATACAGACTTTTGTCCACCTTTTGCCAAGGCCTGTACATCACTACATTTCGATGTGATTTCATCTAAGGCCTTCATTTTATACAGTGTAGGTGTTGATTTATGATCAAAATATATGGTTCGTTATGTTAAATAACTATAATTACGCCACAACCTTCCCTGGCATAAAGCTTTGTCTCACGTACCCTAACATGCAAAATCCTTATCTAAAATTCCATAACTATTTATTCTACATATATATGCCGAAATGCGACTTAAATAACAGTTCATCGTAATCAAAAAATCAGCTGTCTGATGATTTAGTAAGAGGGGCTTTGAAATAGAGTACTTTTATCTATTCCTGTACTAAAACTCTGTTTGGTAGAAGAGAAACAAAACAACAAGCACAATACACTATCAAAAGGTACCCCCAACCGAGTGGCACCCATTGATAACATCTGTTATGTATGTACAGATTTGCAAGCTTATGGCCTTAATCTCCGATAGTTGATAACAATTCTATCACTTCATAGTAAAAAAAGACTACTCTTTCACGATACGATGTATTATTTGCCTACAGGTGAATCCCAGCTGAACCGAGAGGAATCCGGTAAATATTGCCATGACGTTCGAAATAGAAGTATTTTTTATCCGGCGAGATGGTGGGGCAGACATCCCAGGCCGCGGTATTCACAGCCTGGCCTAAGAGTTTGGCTTTCGACCATTTCCCGTTTTTCTTATAGCTCACATACAGATCCGCTTTACCATAACCGCCTTTTCTCGTGGAATAAAAAACGAGTACGTTATTATCGGGGGAAATATAGGGACTCACATCGGCCGCCCGGTTGGTATTAATGGATTTTCCAAGTTTTACCGCTTTGGTGTAATGCCCGTTTACTAATTTTGACATATAAATATCATTCGCCTTCCAGCCGTTACCGTGATCGGAAAAATAATACAGTGTGCCGTCAGCAGTGACACCGGGATATCCTTCCTTGCCTTTGGTATTAATAGCATTGCTCATGTGGACCGGTTTTCCCCATTTCCCCTTATTCTTTTCTACATACCAGAGATCATAATCTTTTTGGGGAGTTGTGCCGGAAAACGGGCGGTGAGAGGCATAAAATAGTTTTTTCCCGTCCGGGGTGATGAAAGGATCGACATCGCCATAGGTGCCTGAGAAACTGGCGATCACCGGTTTTTGCCAGTTCCCGTTTTTAAACCGGCTGACCATTATGACAGCCATTTTATGAACCGTGTCCGCCTTTGCAAAATACGCTTCCTTGCCGTCCGGCGTGAACGTGATTGAGTATTCAAGTCCGGTTGAAATAAGGCCTTTTTCAAATATTTTAGCCTTACCCGGTGTAATTACACGGTCCTGGATCTTCGTGGAATCCTGACTGCTGAAAAGACCATTATCGGCAAAGGTGCACTCAAAAGATGAAAGAAATAGTGTGATGATAATTAGTGATCGTATGGTTGATTTCAGACTCATAGTATTCATTCGTAATAGTTATTGAAAATAATGAACCGTGAAAATATAAATTCGGAAAAGGATTTTTTGTAAAAATTTTGAAATACTATGTAATCCCGGCCTTTATGAATCAGTCCCGCGATCTTAGCAGCTAATGTTACTACAAATCGCTTTTTTGCCGTTTATAAACCAGGGCTGAAGGCACCGTTTTCATTACCTATGGTCGTTTTTCTATAAATAAATGAACAAGGAAGAAGATGGGTATGCTCCCATAACAAAACACGATCAAATGGCAACCCCCAACCCAAAGGCACCCAATGCAAACCTCTGATACTGTTTACGGCTAACTGCTCACTGAAAAGTGATCCCGCCGGGACTCGAACCCAGATCTAA
>DATFMK010000277.1:0-2304 GCA_035267005.1 Balneolales bacterium | reverse complement strand
CATTGAAGACTATTTTAAGCAGGCCTAATTCCGTGTTATCTATGTTAGCACGGGTGATATTTTTGAAATAGGTCCGGCCAACAGCATAATTGATGCCTTCTGATTTGGCTTCCTCTTCTGTCAGACCAATACTGGATATTTCCGGAATAGAATAAATACCAAATGGTATAATCGCCGGAGAGTTGCTAACTGGAATATTGAACATGTGACAGGCAGCCAGGCGTCCCTGTGAAAAGGAAACGGATGCAAGGGCCGGAAAGCCCGTGACATCGCCGGCGGCGTAAACAGAGTCTACTTCTGTTTTATAATGTTCATCGATAGGAATAAATCCTTCAGCATCGAGTGTAATGTGAGCATTTTCAGCACCAATATCACGCGTATTGGGCAAGCGACTGCCAAGATATAAAACATGTTCTGTTTCGATCACTCGTAATTCATCCGATCCTTCTTTATTGAAACGGACTTCTGTGTAATTTCGAAGAGGATTAAAATGAACATCCTGTATATCTACGCGGTGATGCACATAAATGCGTAACTGATCGAATACTTTGTTGAGCTCATCCCGGATTTCATTATCAAGGAACATTACATAGTGCTCGTCCTCATTTAATAAGGTTACATTCGTTCCCATGGCTCCAAAAGTGGTTGCGTATTCGATGGCATCAATACCAGAACCAACAATTACAAGGCGTCGCGGGATGTGATTGATTTGAACAATCGATCTGCTATCAAAAATTTTACTATTATCAATTTTATATTTTTGGGGATCTGAGGAGCTGCTCCCGGTGCTGATTAAGATATAATCAGAAGTAAACGATTGCTTTTCTCCGTTTGCTTGAGTCACTTCGATAGTATGTTCATCTATTAAGTGACCTGAGCCACGAATAGTTTCTACATGGTTTTTTTGAAGGCTTCTTGTAATGCTTTTATTTTCATTAATCTGAACTCTGTTTTTAAATGAGATCAGATCGTCCATCAAATAATGCTCGTAAGATTTGTTCTTTCTGTTTTGAGCAAAATGCTTGTTATATCGATAAATAGTATTTGCTGCTTCTCTCAGAATTTTGCTGGGTACCGTTCCGGAATTTATGGCCTCACCACCTAAAAAATTTTCATTTTGTTCGACAACAAGCACTCGTTTACCAAATTTAGAGGCTTGCATGGCACATGAAAAACCGGCAGGACCGCTACCTAATATGATTACATCGTAATCTATATTCATAGTATTGCTTTAAAACCTTTTGTCAACGATTGTTAATAAGTAAAATAATGAAATGAACATAATATTTCGTGTTTAAATCAGCGACAAGATAGAGTAAAATTTGATTCAAATCTCATGAAATTATTATGAAGCTACTTTTGTTACTAAACAAAGTAGATAGATTCCGATCCGTTTTGTATTAACACAAAGTGAATCAACACGTTTTGAAAAAAGTGAGTTGATTGTATATTAAAGTGCCAGGTTTTTGGTGCTTTTACGGGTATTAACTCAAAAGCATAACAATTATTAGTAACAATTCATTAATAAAATTAAAGGAAGGAAATAATGGCTTATAAATTACCTGATTTACCATATGCATTTGATGCACTCGAACCTCATATTGATGCTCGGACGATGGAAATTCACCACGATCGTCACCATCAAGGTTATGTAAATAAAGCAAATGCTGCTTTAGAGGGCACGGATATGGCCGATAAGCCTGTTGAGGAAGTATTAAAAAATATTGATAACGTACCGGCTGAAAAAAAACAAGCGGTAATTAATAATGGTGGCGGTCATGCCAATCATTCTTTATTCTGGACAGTCATGTCACCTGATGGAGGAGGAGAACCCACCGGTGATTTAGCGGCTGCTATAAAAAGTACTTTTGGTAGTTTCAACGATTTCAAAGAAGAATTCACGAATGCTGCTAAAACACGTTTTGGCTCAGGATGGGCTTGGTTAGTTGTCAATAAAAGTGGTGATCTCGAAGTTTTATCCACAGCCAATCAGGATAATCCATATATGGATGGTTTAACACCAATTTTGGGCATTGATGTTTGGGAACACGCATACTATTTGAAATATCAAAATAAACGACCCGATTACATTTCAGCATTCTGGAATGTTATTAATTGGGATCAGGTTTCCAAAAATTATAATGCTACAAAATAATGGATAATTAACTATCTATTATTTAATATTTTACTTGAACACAGAAGGCGTCTGATCAGATGCCTTCTGTGTTATTATAAACAGGTACTACCGTGTAAGACTATGCTAATCGGTTAATTCTAAAAGATTGATGTAAGAAACACTGATTT
>DATFMK010000276.1:0-4602 GCA_035267005.1 Balneolales bacterium | reverse complement strand
AAGAAGAACCAGTTTTTTTTATTCACATCCCATGCTACAGTTAAAGCCTGGTATTTACCACCTGGAAATTTAATCAAATATTGCTGAAGTGGAGTCCATCCGAATGTATATTGAATTTGATAAGAGTGATAGTTACCATCTTCTCCCTTTGTATGTACATAATACTTACCTTTTCTTTTATAAAAACGGTAAGTAACACCATTATTTTTAAAATGAGAGTTATTGAAATCACCTCTCACATTTTGTGAATCGGCAACGGCCATGGCATGGAAATGATCCGATTTTCCCCACTTCTTATACTCGCTCTCGTGACATGATTTGCATACCTCAGCCCCTACAAAAGCATTCGTTTGATTCTTATAATTGGATGATTGTTTTCTTTTTTTACCTGACCGGTTACAGTAAGTCACAAAAAATATTGCATCTACAAATAATACAGATACCATTATGGTATAGAGATATCTCTTTTTTGATTTTTTAACCAACTTCATTTTTTATCATCCAATAACTAATGCAATATTTATTACTTGGTTTTCGTATAAAAAAATTTGAAACGTTTCTTGTGATTATTAAAATGTCATGACTAGTATACTGTATTCAATTATTCAGGTATCTTATGGAATTTGTCATTAATCTTTTAGCATATACTGGCTGCATTCCTGTTTGATGACCATCGACACCTGAAATGATACCTGGAATAGTGTAAAATAAGATTTTTCCTTTACCAAGTTTTGATGTGAAACCGGAAGCGCCAATTCTTCTGTCATGTCCACGCCCATAACCTATAAAAACGTGGACATTTTTCCCATCTAATATAATTCCATCGGCATTATTCACAGGTACCTGATAATAACTTTTCATAGCTTGATTAACCGGTAATCCATCCATCACGGGAAATTTTCGAACAAAATCCCATGAACCCATCCATGGAGCCCGTGCTTCACCTACATGACCAAAACATTTATAGGCACCTGCTTTTGCAAGTAACCTCGCATAGGCTAGAGATGCTTCCTGTCCGATTGGAAGGGCTAATAAAGACATCCCATTTTTGACCTGCTTAATTATTTGAGAATTCAGTTTTGAAGGTGATGAATATACTCTCCATATCTGACCATTATGATCAACATATGGCTTTTTGGCACCACAGTTTATAGCTATAACACTATCTCCAGCCACAACTTTAATTGCACTGAATTTAGCATAATTAACTGTTAATTTTGGTATTGTTATATGTATGCTTCCGGATGGATCTTTTACAACGAAGGTTGAATCCAGTGCTATATCTTTACCTCCGGCTTTTTTAAATATATCCAGATTATTTATTATTGTATCTCCATTAATAGCCACACTCATAATACGTTGTTTGGGTCCATTTAACGTGATTTCTGCAAATTTAAGGGTTACACGGGCTTTACCTTTTGGTAAATTAGTAAAATTATATTCCAGATTTTTATCATATCCCCAGCTTTCTGTTCGGTATAATTCATCATCAAGAGTTTTCTTTATTTGAACCGTATCGCTTACTACCGATTGCCAGCCATATTTTAGTTTTGAACTTGCTATCAGAAGATCATATCTCTCTCCTTTTTTATAGTTCTCAATATCAGCACCTGGCAGTAACCGGGAAAGAGAATGCTCAAAATCAGGATTTTCACAATAAACCCCGATTTTTTTCGGAATACTTCTTAGAGGTCCGATAGGATCCAGAACCAATAACGTGTCATAACTTATGACATCAGGATTGCTATCCATTTGTAATGATATTTGATACTTACCGGTATGCGTTAAAGATGGTGTTAATACTGAATCAGCAACACGATAGGAAAACTTATTATTATGATATTCAGGAATAGTAAATGTTCCAATTTGTTTCCTGTCACCATTCGGATCTTTCATGTAAAAATCCAGCTTCTTTCCTTCAGGTTTATTAGTCTCATTAATCAAAAAAAGATCAATGATCGCTTTTTTCCCACGAGCAACTACCAGAGATCTGGGTTCCATAACCGGTCTCAGGGACTTCAACCGTCGGCTGATGTACGAAGGATCACCTTTGAAATCACGTAAATTATCAATTAAACCGGAATGATCTTCAATTGCTGTTGATTCCCAACCACTAATTACAAAGTAATCGTTCTCGTCTGACAGCTTAGCTGTTTCTATAACACGACCCCAAAAGTCATAACTCTTATTACCTATATCTCTGAATAAATCATCCGGTGTTTTAAAAGCCGATTTAAAATCCCATTTATTTAAAAATTTATCATATGCATTATAAATTTGCTCATGATCCGACAGATCATAACTATGTCCGCCATGTGCCTTAATTTCCTTTATCATCTTTCCATGAATATCCGGTGTACCAGATCCCAGCATTTCCCCCCATATTACAATTTCTTTTTTATTGGTCGATCTGTGCGTGAAATCTTTAGGATTCTTATACATGTTATCCTGCCATACACCGGGCCCGCCTACCGTGTGTTGGTCATGCCAACCTGAATACCCATTCCCATGATCATAATAAACAGTAGTGTCATATGGTTGCATCCATACCTGGTTTCTTGGTGGAATACCCGATTTTAGAACAATTATTCGGCTTGGATCAGCTTTATGCATTTTTCGAATCAAGTTAAATATCCGGGGATTTCTAAGATCCGGGTTTATCTCATTTTGTATGGTATACATGATTAATGACGGATGTCCCCTGAAATCATGTATCATTCTCATGATTTTATCCTGTGTATATTTCTCTGTAAAGGTATCGGCTTTACCATTCTTACCGGAGTCGTCAATTTTACCGGTTGGTGATTTAGCATAAAGTGAATATTTGGTACCTAAAGCATCCTGTCCACCACCCGGTTCCATATATCGCAGTAAACCCAGATTATCCATAGCGTCAAACACTTGTTCTCTGCCCGCATTACGATGAAACTGAAGACAATTCAATCCCAATTTCCTGGCATCCATTACCTCTTTACGGGCCAATTTTGGAGTAGGGAATAAACCGTTATAACCCCAAAATCCCCATGAGATAGCCGAAACCAGCCGTATCCGTTTATGATTCAAATTGAATACTGCATTTGAATTGATACCGTCGGCATTGAACCAACGGAATCCAAACTCTGATTGTTTATTATCCGTCCAGTGTTTGCCTGATTGTACTGTCACTTTTAAATCATACAATTCAGGATGTTTCAAACTCCATATTTTGGCATTGGAATAAGATATATCCTGTTTAATCTTCAGCTTTTCCCCGGCATTCACAGAAAATGATTTTTTTAAAATTTGCAAAATTTTATCCGGTTTTTTCTTTTCAAATAAATCATACCTGACTACTCCTGCCTCTTTCCTGTTTGTTGAGTTGCTAATAGCGGTATGTGCGATGATTTTATTTATTTTCGGGGTATTAGCTATCCATAGATCTGATATATATACCGGGTCATGAGCAGTAATGGTTATCCCGCGATCGAGTCCGCCAAAACCATGACTTCTTTGAAATGTATGGCCACCCCATTTCATCAAACGGGTATCCACCCAATCTAGTTCTCCACCGGGATTTGTAATCCGGATAGCCAGTAAATTCTTTTTTCCTGGTATTATCTCTTTACTGATATCACAATCGTATGAAACGCCATTTATAATGTTATAACCGGTCAGTTTTCTGTTTATGTATATTTCTGCTCTGAGTCTTTCACCCCGTAAATGGAGTATAACTTTCTTACCTTTGAAATTTTTCGGAATTTTTATCCATTTCCACCACCAGGATACTCCTTTATAATTTCCATTTTCAACTTCATGATCTTTTTTTTCAAAGTAATAGGCATTTTTATATGGACGTAAACCGAATTTTCCCCAATAATACTCCTCTACTGTAGCTGGTAAAGTAACACTTATTCCATTTGATGTATTCAACACGTTCCAGCCGCCGTCCGGCGGATTAACTGGTAATTTTTTCAAATCAAATGTACCAGGTAGAAAGATTTTATCATTTCTCCATTTAGCGGCAGTATCCGGCCAGAGTCTCCAGCCGCTATCCGGAACTTTAATTATTTCTGTTTGAGCATTACAGTAATTAGCAAAAAAAACGAGAAATATGGAGAAAATTATAGCACGATATTTAATATGAAACACCTTTTTAATCATGATGATTTTACCACCTAATTTGATTGACACTTTATTTAGAGGATATCCAACGCTGAGATTAATCAATTAGTAAAAAGAGAATCGCAAAGTTTTTAACTTTGCGATTCTCTTTTTATCGAATTACAGGCTTATTACCTAATTTTGATTACCTATGGGGAAAAGTACATTTTCCTATATATAATCTTATCCAGCCATTATTGTCCACCTTTTTCTTCCAGCATAATTCGTTGTCTTGCAGGTGTCTTATGAAGTTGCTGCAGTTTCTGTTGCAACTTCTTAACCAATTCAGGGTGCTTCGCTGCTACATTGTCATTTTCTTTAATATCCTTATTCAAATTATATAATTGAACAGAATCGGCTATTCCAAGAGGATCGTGTTTATTTTTCAACCAGCCCGGAGGAGTTACCATTTGTGGTGCAATATACTGCCACTGACCATCCCGTAGCGACAGTGTAAATGGA
>DATFMK010000275.1:0-4229 GCA_035267005.1 Balneolales bacterium | reverse complement strand
AAAATTTTATCGAAATTAGATTTCAAGTCATGCATGTGTCGTGTATTTTGGTGATTATTAATACATATAAGATATTGAATATCATTCACTTGCATGGCTTTTTTTTATTCTTTTTACTAAAAGTTACAACCGCACAACGCGTTAGACCTATTCTGTTTCATCTCCACGGCTGGAAGATCTCTCACCCAAAAAGCGGGTTCGAGATGACGCCTTTGAATGTATCGGGCATTAAATACCAAAGCCTCTAAGCGTCATTTCGAACGGAGAGAGAAATCTTAAAAACGCAGTATTTGGAAAAAACAGGATTCAGGTAAAAAGGCGAGATTCTTTATAAAACAAACCATAGCTGTCCAAAACGTTTTTGAGATTAAAAAATAATGCTTAATCGGTTTATTTAGGACAGATATATTTAATATTTGAGCGATCAATCCCCCAATGAAATAAAACACCCTAAAATTGTTTGGGAATAATTTTTTTATCATGGCGGTACAAAAACCGATAGCGTTCTCAGATCCGGTTTGACAAAGAGGTTAGGTAGATGGACCCCACTCCGGAAAAGTATGGAGTGGAGCCCATCGATGATAGTTCCAACATTTGGATTTAAAATTTGGGACGATTCCATTTAAAAATCGATAACGTAAGTGACATCATGAGGAACATTTCTTGATGGGCTCCACCAAGTTGGTGGGGTTCATTTAATAAAGGCTAAAAACGCTCACCCGAATTATTCATGTTAACATGAAAAGCCCAAAATAGTTGGGCAATGCAATAGTTTTTTTATTAACGTTTTTGACAGATCTTAAGTGGCATTTATATGATCTTGCAATAAATCCCAAATCGTTTGAATATTCATGTATATGTCTTATTAGTGATGTCATAAGTTGTAATATAATTATTGCAATTGAAAATAATTATTTCCACCTACGTGTTATTGCATTTTTGAGGATTCTCTTAAGTATATCGGTAGAAAAAGTGTTTTATATTTACTATTAATTATCAGAATAACGGTTGGTTAATTATAAAAGATATAAATAAAAGTTTTTTAGGGGATTTGTTTTTAAGTAAGTAAAATTGTGTATAAATTGTAATAACGTTTTTGGTTATATGTATAGGGTCAATGAATAAAAAAAACAGTTCAGTAAGCAATTCCAAAATTATTGAAAGGTTAATAAATTCTGGGGATATTATTTATTTTCAATGTGATAGGAATCGTCCGCATCGTTTTAAATTTATTAGTCCGAACGTAAAAAAAATATTCGGTTACAGTGCTGATGATTTTTATACTAATGATAATTTGTGGTTCAATTGTATTCATCCGGATAATCGTCAGAAGGTAAAAAGTGTGTATAGTGATCTTATAGATGGCGTCATTAAGGATATTACCTACCAATTTTTACACAAAGACGGTTCGTATATTTGGGTAAAAGGAGAATTACATAATTATTACGATGAAGCCGATCATAATCAATATATCATAGGAACCTCCATTTCAATTAATGATAAGATCGAAATAGAGGATAAAATAGGAGAACAAAAAGAGCGATTGTCCGTACTTGAAGATGCGGTTTCCCGTTTGAGTGATATTGTTATTATCCACAAGTATGAGGAAAAGAATCGGCGACCTGAGCTTGTCTACGTTAATAATACTTTTACTCACCGAACGGGTTATTCTATTGATGAAGCCAATAGTCGTTTCCCCGAAATCATGTGGGGTTCGAATACTGATAGACATGTGTTACAGAAACTGGAAAAGGCTTATCAAAATCGGGAACCGATTTATGGTCAGGAAATAGTTAATTATACCAAAGATCAGAAAGAGTTTTGGGCCTCTCTGGATATGATACCCTTCAATTTTGAGAACTCGGACAAACAGTATAATGTGATCATTAACCGTGATATTACGGACAAAAAACTGTACGAGAAGTTACTGGAAGGTCAGCTGAACGTTCTCGATATGATTGCCCGTGGGTTGAATTTAAAAGTGATTCTGAAAACGATTGCTAAGTTTGTTGATGATTTGAATGCCCATTACCGATGTGCTATTTATTTGACTGATGAGAAAAAGGATGTACTAAAATTATTTTCAGCACCCAAAATTCCGCAAAGTAAATGTAATGACCTCTCCAAAATGCCGGTAGCGGAAAAAGCTTGTAGTACAGGTAAGGCGGCTTATCTCAAAGAAAGAGTTGTTGTTGAAAATGTTTTTGAGAATGATAACTGCGCGAGTTACCGAAAACTGTCCCATGAATTAGGTATCAAAAGCGTCTATTCGAATCCCGTTATCTCCGACGATGGAGATGTGCTCGGAGTGATTACCGTTTACGATGATCGTAATGAAATAACTAAATATCTGAAGAAAGGTATTGACATCGCTTCCTATCTAATGAATATTTCAATTGAACGAAAAAAAAATCAGGCTACGTTAGAGGAAAGTCAGTTAAAATATAAGACGGTTTTTGATTTAGCTCATGATGGTATCATATTAGCTAAAGATGACCGGATTGTGGATTGCAACGATCGAGCGCTTGGAATGTTTGAAGCAGCAAGGGAGAAACTGATTGGCATGTCTTCGGTCGAGTTATCTCCCAAAATACAGCCGGACGGTTATAAATCCAGTGAACGGGCGTTATTCTATATGAATAAAACGTGTGAGGGAATACCTCAGATTTTTGAATGGCAGCATCAGACATTAAATGGGAAATTGTTTGATGTAAATATCAGTATGAAGAAGCTGAAAATCGGTGACGAGAACTATTTGTTACAAGTGATGCGGGATGTCACCAAACAAAAATTATATGAACAAAAAATACTGCAATCACTGGAAGAGAAAGAAGTATTACTCGCGGAAATTCATCACCGGGTAAAAAATAATTTAGCGGTTATTTCGGGATTACTTGATCTGCAATTAAGTAAAATTGAAAAGGAAGAAATACAGCAGGTACTCAACGATAGTCAGTCGAGGATAAAAACCATTGCGTTAATTCATGAAAGCCTTTATAACTCACCGGATTTGTCGCGTATTGAGTTTGGGGATTATCTGGATCACCTCATTACCAATATACAGAGCACATACATGCGAAAAGCGTGTGATATCGAAGTGCATAAGAGTTTTGATAAAATTCACCTGGGGATCAAACAAGCCATACCCTGCGGACTTATCGCCAATGAGCTTATTGTAAATACGTATAAACACGCTTTTACGGGAAAAAGTAAAGGGGACATCACTATTGAGTTGTTATTACGCGATGATGATATCTCATTGAATGTTCGGGATAATGGAAAAGGGCTACCGGCCGATTTCAGCTTTTACAATTCGGATTCTCTGGGTATCAAACTTATTGCTACACTAACCAAACAATTGGATGGTGAATTACTTGTTAATAATAATGGTGGTGCCGAGTTCAAATTGACATTTCCATTAAACAACAAATAAGCACGTTTCCATTCTGTTTAGCCCGGATTATTCACCAAGAAATTTTGTTGTGACCAAGGCGAATTTAAAAATGTGCATGAAACGTACATGGTTACATTGATTAGCATTTTTAAATTCAACGCAGTGCACGGCAAAATTTCGCAGCTTTTTTTAGATTCCTCAAATTTGAGGTAAATGTTATTATTTACAAGATATTGTTTTTTCAATATGATGTGTATTCATTCTTGCAGCTTACGTGAATAATTCAGGTTAGAGCCATTCTGAATGTAAATACATTCAAACTTGTTACAAATATGAACACTTTTGAATGGAAAAGGAGATTCGTCATGAGTAATAAACTGAAAACACTTTCCCGTAAACAATTAGAAGACCTCATTTCAAATGCCGTAGGTGAATATCTTGATGAAGATATCGATTGCGAGGTAGAACGGATGAGTTACGAGAGCTTCAATGATGAAAATGAAGTAGCATTGGAAAATAAAAGGGATGTCAGCTTTCGAATATCATTAGCTTATCAGGATAAAATCATCGAATAACATATCAATCATTAATTTTAACGTGGGCTCGAGATAAAACCCTATTTAACGTGAGGTTGGGATAAGAATCGCAGAGTTGTAATAATTACATTGAGAATGCGAACTGTGAAAATATGACTTATCTTGACGACGGACGACTGACCATAGACGACACCGAGCCAGTTTTGATGCCTAAAGCATGATTCCGATACCGAACTCACGTTGATTATACGGTTTTTAAGAATAAATAATGTTTAATTACTATCAGAGTGTTTCTCTGT
>DATFMK010000274.1:0-5058 GCA_035267005.1 Balneolales bacterium | reverse complement strand
CAACTTTCAGGAAGGACGAACTGAAAAAAGTTTCCGTAGCGCACGAGTATGTAGTCGAGACCGCCACAGTCGATTTTGCCACGCTGGGAGGCTAATTTGAGTAAGGTAGGATTGACGAGCAATTCTTCGTAACGATCACTTTCCGAACTGCTCGCATCGGAGGTATTGGATTTTGACTTTGATTCGAGCTGCCCATTCTTGTAAACGGCAACATAACGAATGGTATCTGATAGTCTGAAAATGCTTTCAATCATGGCACCTCCCTTACAGACTCCAACGAACAAGCACACTTGATGCTACGGGGCGTAGCAGAAAATTGTCCAGTTGGAGTTTCTTAGACTTCATTTGAATTATTCAGAAAGTCTTTGATTTCACGTATCAATATTTCTGGACGCTCTTCTATTACAAGATGCCCTGCTTGAGGCACGGCAACCAATTTAGAATCAGGGATTAGCTGATGGAGGGAATGCGCTTGCTCGATCGGTATCCATTTATCCTCTTCACCCCATAAAATCAAAACAGGCTGATGGATAGCGTTATATTTCGCTTGTATTTCATCGGTATACTTTGAATTAGCCTGAGCAATTTGTCTATAAAATGCTGCTTTCCCTTCGCCTCCTGTCCATGGCCGAACAATCTTATGTAAAATTTCATTATCAATAGGTTTATATGCGGCGGTTTGAACATAAGCTTTTACAATGGCTTCATGGATATAATCAGGTACGCCCGCAAAGGCTGCCTCGAATTTTCTGACATGCTTAAAGAATGAAGAGCCCCATGGAGATAGCGCAACAGGATCAATTACAATTATTTTCTTATAAGCCCTATCGTTCAAGATATGATTTCTGAGAACTGTGGTTCCTCCAAAGTCATGACCAACGACGAAAGGTGTATTTAGCTGCCATTCGTTAAGCAGGGCATCTAACAATTTATTCTGTATACCCAGCGAAACATCAGCATCTGATTTATCCGATTGACCATACCCTAATAAATCGAAATAGTAGACGGTAAAACTTTCTGACAAACCAGAAATTAAGTGACGTAAATTGAATGACGACCAAGGTGTTCCGTGAACCAGAACCAAGGCTGGACCACAGCCTTCAAATCCGTACCTAACTTCACGTCCTTCAAAATAGAATTTATTGGCGAGATTCCACTCTCTCATAAATATTAGAATCCTCCCAAGTCTATCCGGTATTGTCTGATCCGGAAATATTAATCATCACAGATTACTGATGGAGAACATATTAAGGATTGGAAATATTGATAAAATTACCGATACCATTTGGCCATTCCGATCAATATACGATGCTCTCTTTCATTTCATAGTGTTGTGATTTATCGTCATGCCTTGAAAGCACATTCCTTGCTTTATCGAGTACATATGATTTTTCGTAATCCTCTCCAGCGAATTGTTTCACTGCCTCCAAAGAATCAAATTGCATAATCGTAATAAACTCTACTTCGTTGTCTAATTCTCGCCTTAAAAGCTGAATTCCACGATAGCCTGATACCTTTTTTGCTGCAATACCAGGAAAAATCTCTTCCTTAAGGAGATTTTCATATATGTTTGCATTTGTTTGGGTTGTCCAGCCATGCCAGATTCTGAAAATCATTTTTCACCTATTTCCTTTGTGATTCGTTAATGCTGAATGGAATAGTAGAACACTATTGACTGTATTCCACCGCCTGAAATCCATTAGCCCATCCTGTGCACTCTGCCTTCGCTAGTGTTCACACCAATGCAACCCCGACCGCAAGACCAACTCCGTAGAATAGATGGTTGGCCAGAGGAGAGAGAGAGCCTTTAATGCCTTCGGGAGACCGCTTACCAAAAATACCCAGCCCCATGGAAGGTAAAACGAAGAAATATGAGGCTGCCGTCGTCGCGACGCCATAGGCTAGTGCCCACACAGGTGAAGCAGGCCCTCCGACCAGAATATCCCAACCAAGCAAGTACGGGACCACAAGGCCAACACCGATGGTGTAGTGCGTGACATACCCATAAAGCATCTCTTTTGCGACTTGCTCCATCTCGCTTGGATGCCCATATCGGAAGTGTCCGCGTGCCCACCCCGCAGACATTCTCCCAATCATCCCCACATCGATTTTTGAGATCATTCCAGTTCGGGAAAAGAGATAATTCAAAATATCCATTGCCAACGTCCCCAACACGCCGGCCACCACTCCCGCTACGATGAGATCCATTATCCCTCCCTTACATAAGGTTTTAAATCAATTATTAATAAGATCTGGCTTCATATTTTACACCCACTGCAATTTTGAAAAGTATCGTTAAGATTAAACCCCCGACAGCATAAATACCCAGTGAAATAAGAAGCTCGATGGCAGTCGGGACGTAATCCATTGCTTCATGAAGCGGTGTGGGGATAAACCCACCGGTGATCAGACCCATACCTTTATCGATCCAGGTGCCTGTAAAAAGAGCGATGCATGCAATAATCAGCACACCATTATTCCGGCGAGTAACCGGGTTGACCAACAGTACTGCTGACGCTATCATAAGCATCATGGCTGTCCACATCCATGGCACCAGGCCCCCATGACCATCCAGACCAAAATAAAGATACTGAAAATGGGCCTTGTGTTCAGGGATCCCGCTGTAATACACCACAAAGACTTCACAACCGAGAAAAAACAAGTTGGCCAGCAGTCCATAGGTGGCAATTTTTGCCAAAGCCTGGATGGCTCGTTGACCTGGGTCAAAGGTGCTGACCTTACATATAACCTGGCATAAAATGATAAGAAACGCCGGACCGGACGAAAACGCAGATGCCAGAAAACGGGGTGCCATTATGGCCGTCAGCCAATACCCTCTGCCAGCCATGCCGCAATATAAAAAGGCTGTTACGGTATGAATGGCAAAGGCCCAGGGAATAGAGACGTAAATCAATGGTTTAACCCAGGCCTGGGCATGTACACCATGGCGCTCTGCTTCAAGCACATTCCATCCAACCAGGATATTCAGGAATAAGTAGCCATTCAAAACCAGTGCATCCCAGAACACGATTGATTGAGGAGAGGGATATAGAAACACATTCAATGCCCTGGTGGGTTGACCAATATCGACAAATAAAAACAGACCACACATGCACACCGATGCAATGGCGGTAAATTCCCCCAGAATGGTAATTTGTCCAAAAACTTTGTAGTTGTGCAAATAATAAGGCAGCACGACCATGACAGCCGAAGCAGCCACACCAACCAGGAAGGTTAGCTGTGCGATATAAAACCCCCATGACACATCCCGGCTCAATCCTGTCACCGCCAGACCGACATTGAATTGTACCAGATATGCTGCGCTTCCGGTTGAAATGATACACAGCAAAAGGATCAACCATGCCCAATAGTACCGATTCCCCTTTATCGCTAACTCAAGCATTATGCCTCTCCTTATGCTTTATGGCTTCAATTTCAACACTGATTGCAAGCCTAATCCCTTCTCCAAGGGATGATACATAGGAAACAACTTCGGTAATCCCCGTATTTTATTCCCATCCCTTCTCATATTTTGGTAGATCGTCGTTAATTTGATAATAATCGGCAATTTGGATAGTCCAAACATGACCAATAGTTTGAAGTTTGATCGGATCATCAAGAGAACCAGCTGCCACAGCAATTCTCTCCTGGTCTCGAGGATGCCAGAAAAGTGATGAGCCGCATTCGGTACAGAATCCTCGATAAACATTTGGAGTTTCATCGGTGATTGATTGGTACCATTTAAGACCTCGTTGTTCCAATAAGGTTAAACTTGTATACTTTATGCTTGTATAGGCGCCAAAATTTCCATGAAATTTTCGACATTTTGAGCAATGGCAGTTTACGATGCCACGTAGTTTATCATTTATCTCGTAGCGTACAGCTCCACAAAGACAGCCACCATTGATTCTATCGAAGTCTTCAGGTTTAAAGGTCATTCCAATCTCCTTTCTCAATAAACAGTTTGAAGCCTACCAATTTTTTTTAAATATGGACACTTAAGAATACAAACCATGCAACCATTATCACCTAAACAAGATTTTATATTTAATACATCTCGTCTCGAATTCGGGTGATCATCAAATTGACATAATGTTAAAGATTCCTTCGGGCATTTATCTATACAAATTGTACAGTTTTTACATTGATTTTTTAGAGGCCTATTTGGATCTAAGTGCATATTTGTTAGGATTGCTATCAACCTATGGATAGGTCCATAATCTGGTGAAACGATCAGTAATGATCTCCCCTGCCATCCAATCCCGGATTCTTTAGCAAGTATTTTTAATGACAATAACCCCATGCGATTTTCGGGATCATACTCATCTTCTGGATGGATGACTAAATATCGCATGTTCTTTTTCTCAAGATATCCCATGACGTCGTAGGCAATTTTCTCAAGATAAAGTGCTGTTTCATCACCGGAAGCACCCTTGCTGACTTTTCCATATTTAGCGCCAATCACGATTGCATAAAGATATTTATCAAACAGGTCTTTTAGATCAATTTTTAAACCAACTGGCATATTGACTAATTTGGACAAATCCGCAATCCCAACTATGTCAACCCCGAGATTGTAAATATAAGATTTAATATTATCCGTAGACTTTTTTGTATTCATTCTCTATCGCTAATATTTTATTGTGGGTAAGTACATGCCATAAAACCTGTCTTTTGAATGTTTGAATTTCGGGCACCAGTTTCTCATATGCGGGGATGAAGAAGAGCACCATTGGCCACACCCGAAATCTTTTCGATCATTCAGGACGGGTTTTTTGCACTTCGGGCAATTTCTATTTATTTCGTCCTTAAAAAATTCAATCAGGTTACCGCAATTCGAACATCTAACATCGAATATCGCATCGAAACCCCAATCCTGTGTATTATTTCCTGTGCATTTCCTCATTTTTATCTCCATATCCTATATCAATATGATTAGGATAGTTACCTAAAATTCGTTCTAATTATGTCCACCTCAGACATATTCATCGAGTATTGGACAAAGCGCAAAGTAAGGTTAATGGTCCCAGACCGCCCCGCTGCCTTGCTTTGAATCAA
>DATFMK010000273.1:0-10168 GCA_035267005.1 Balneolales bacterium | reverse complement strand
GGTCTTGCCTTATGGAGATTCACTTTCTGCAAAATTTCATCAACAAAATATTTATAAAAAGAGTTTTCCTAAAAAAAGTATGATTAAGAAGAGGGGTGTTAAATTTAGTTTTATATTTCTTCTTTTAGCGGTAGTTCTTTTTGTTGGTTTGTCTATGAATGTTTCTGCTACATATATGCTTCCCTTCTGATAGAAATACCTATATATATTCTGCCTATCCTAGGATTGTAGTAAGACGAATCACCATTCCTAACAGTAACCAACATGATGTGGCCGAAAGTTAAGCATATAACCGACTATTTACCTGCAAAGAAAATGTCGGTATAAATGCATGATAATATTTATAAATTTGTCATTAGTGCTTATATTCTTCGTTTTTATCCAATATTATGCGGAAAAACATACCGTCAATTGCCTCATAATATGGCATGATAATATCATGTACCTCACCTGGTTATAAATACTTTTAAACGGTTACAAAATCAATATGAAATTGAAACTTCTGACCTAATCTTTAGGATCTATTCATTGGCTTAATTTCGGTATCCATAACAGGGAAGCTTACCCGATATGTTTAGTTTAGGATACCTTTTTCAAGCATTCTAATTAACATCAGTCCGAAATAAAATTTTATAAATACAACGTTTTGATATGAATATATCACTCTGAAGTTTTCTCCCTCCGGTCGAAATGACGTGTAGGTGTGATTGATAATGGAGAGATTTGAGAGCATCCCTCAAAAGCGTCATCCGAACCCGCTTTTTGAGTGAGAGATCTTATAAACGTTTAAATAAGGGAAAAACTGTTGTTTAGCACCTATTATTAACTCGAACTCAGGTTCATTCTACCCAAAAACCATTCTCAGTTAAGATAGAATACAAACATAGTTTTTGTCATATAATTGATTTATTATAGATTACGGAATAAAGGGTAGTTAGAAACTGAGAGGGTTCATAGTTCTTTACCCACCTATAAACATTCAAATTATTCAATAGTTTACATCAATAAAATAATCTACAATCGTCCAAATCGAATGAAAACTATGTCAAGAAAATTATTCGCGGCGCTGCTGCTGAGCTTGCTATTTATGGGACAAGCCTTCGCACAGTCCATTCCAATGGAGAAGCAGACCCCCAATGATGCCGGTATGTGGCTTTTACCACAAATTAAAGGTCCTGTTTATGAGGAACTGGCATCTAAGGGACTGAAACTCGGAGAAAATGAATTTTACAGTACCGATTCAACGACGTTAAACAAAGCCATCGTTCGGGTTAATATCGGCCAAAGTGGTGGCGGAACCGGCTCTTTTATCTCTCCTAACGGGCTCATCCTTACCAATCATCATATCGGATATGATGCCGTGGCTTCAGCCAGTACGGAAGAACATAATTACCTGAAAAACGGATTTATTGCACGTAGCGACAGTGAAGAAATTCCGGCTAAAGGGTATACGCTATATATCCCAATCGAACAAAAAGATGTGACACAGGAAATTGCATCACAGATTCCGGCGAACGCCAAAGGTCAGCAGCGCATGCAGCTCGAGCAACAGGTTCGCCAAAAACTGATTCAGCAACGTGAAAATGGAAATTCTGATTTAAAAGCCGAAATCGATGATTATTGGGCAGGCAACAAACAGTACATGTCGGTCTACCGGATTATCCGTGATGTTCGTGTTGTATTCGCTCCGCCATCCTCAATCGGTAAATATGGGGGAGACATCGATAACTGGATGTGGCCTCGTCATACCGGCGACTTTACCTTTTTACGTGCCTATGTTGCTCCCGATGGCAGCGGACGTGCCTACAACAAAAATAACGTTCCTTACAAACCCCAACGATTCTTTAAGGTCAGTCTGAACGGATTCAAAGAAAACTCATTTACCATGATCATGGGTTTTCCGGGAAAAACGTATCGTCACGAGAGCAGCTATGCTTTTGAATTTTATGAAAATCACAGAAATCCCTATTTGATCAAGATTTTTAAAGCTGTTCTTGACGGACTGGAATATGCGGCGAACCAAAATCCTAAGGAAGCTCTTAAAAACGCCTCCGACCGCGCTGATTTTGCCAATGAATACAAATATTATAAAGGCGTTCAAAAGGGATTTAAAAATTATCATATCACCGCAAGAAGAAGGGCTCAGGAAGATCAATTCTCTAAATGGATTTCCCAAAACTCGCAACGCGAACAGGAATATGGTAATGTGTTACCTTCACTTAAACGCGGTTATGCATTAGCCGACCGTGCCGGTGACGACCTTTATGCCTCTTACTATTCTCTTCATTTCAGTAATTTATTGCAGGTTGCCGGTTTATTCTTGCCTTATTATCACTATTTGAAATCTGATACCACATCCTTCAGTAACGCGGAGCGTGATTCCATCCTCACCGAAAGAAGCCGGATACTCAATGACAGTAATATAGATGCCGATATCCTGACTTTAAAGGGGTTAATAGAAATGATGACAACGCTCCCTCCGAGTAAACAAATCGGTTATATACAACAAAATTTCGGAGGATTGAGTGGAGATCAACTCAGTAAAGCCATAGATGCTTACATGAATAAACTCATGCAGACTTCAGTTGTCCTGAATAGCGGTAAAGCTAAAAGCTTCCTGCAAATGGATAAAAAAGAAGCCGCAAAACAGCCCAAAGATGAACTTGTTCAGCTCTTTGAAGCCCTGATGAACACCTTTCAGCAAGCACGTTCCACGTATGTCGCTCATTTTTCTTTAGTGGCCCCCGCTGAGAAAAAATATGTCCGGGGAATGATGGCTTTCCGCAACGATACTACTGAATATCCGGATGCCAACTTCACCCTGCGATTGACCGGGGGACGAATCATGGGTTATTATCCGAAAGACGGGGTTTACAATCGTCCCATTACAACCCTTGACGGAGTCATCGCCAAAAATACCGGTAAAAAGCCCTTTAATGTACCCGATGTGCTCATGCAGTGGTATAAAGAACATTCAACGGGTCATCGAACTTTTACTCCCCACAACCGGTACCTCGATAGTAAAGGCCGGCAAATTGTCGATTTTCTCTCCACTAACGACATCACAGGTGGAAATTCCGGAAGCCCGGTCTTAAATGCTGAGGGACAATTGATTGGTGCCGCTTTCGACGGTAATATTGAAGGGGTGGTCGGTGATTATTTCTTCGATCCCAATTTAAATAGAACGATCAGTGTTGATATCCGCTACGTCTTATTTATCACGGATAAGATCTATCACGTAAATCGGATCATCAACGAAATACAATTTGCTCAGCCGGTAGAAGCGGCTATGGCAAAATAAAGAGTTTATTTTCGCGATTCCAGGATGGGCTCCACCTAAACGGTGGGGTCCATCTTTTAAACAGCAAAGAGCTTTAAAACTGAAGGCTCTATTCGGGAAAGCCCCTCAACAGCTAAGAACGACGTCATGCTGAATCAGATTCAGTATCCCGCCAAAATGGTATTGCCGTTTACAAACCGCTAATTTTGAAATCATATTATGATAAAGATAATAAATGGTAACCTGCCATTAATGAGGAGATCCCGGATCAGGTACGGGATCTCCTCATTAACCCGAATTAGTCACGTAAGTTACAAGAATCAATACATATCATATTTAAAAACAATATCTTGCAAATAATAAAGTTTCCCTCAAATTTGAGGAGTCTAAAAAGAGCTGTGAAATGTTGCCGTGATCTGCGTTGAATTTAAAAATGCTTAATCAAGGTGGCTTTGTAACGTGAGGTTTGGATAAGAATGGATTGAGATCCTCAAAGAAATGAAACGTTGCGGATCTTTGAATATAATAAGGCACAGGTCATTTCCTTATCTTTAATTCAAATTTCAAGATCTAAATCATTAATAAGTTGCAGAATTCGCATTTTGGACGATTTCGTATAAAGTTTGAGAGATCTAATCCAACATCTTAAACGAACCTCACATTTTGTACGTTTCATACGCATTTTTAAATTCGCCTTGATCACAACAAGATTTCTTGGTGAATAATCCGGGTTATTAAGCAAATAATTTTGTACAGAAACCATGCTTTTTTTCGAAAATTATAAATTTATGAGTCTCTGCTTGCCCCTTTTTTAAACCGGAAAAACTTTTTAACAAAAACTAAATGGCTCCCATCGTATAGGTGGAGTCCATCTAAATTTCTGAATTTCAGGAATCACTTATTGTTTTCACTCCATAAAATTTATTATCATTAAAGAAGAATAAACGCATCGGGGTGCTTCCCTCAATTCTGGGTGGCTGAGATAAAACCCGTTAACCTGAACTGGATAATACCAGCGGAGGAATTGCATGGATTTTATTAATCATCATTCATAAAAAGCCGCATTTCCTCGGTAACTGAGGAAATGCGGCTTTTTTTATATATAGAATAACTATGGAAAAAACGAATCAAATTGTCCCTCAGAAATTGGCGAAATGGCAGAACCGCGAAGAATGGTTCTTCAATCGTGAATACACCGATACTTATGAAATGTGGTACGAAGGTCGGTATAAAAGAGCGGAAATCTGGCAAAAAAAAGTCATTGGCGGACTGATTAAAAATGATGAGCGGATTAAAACACTCCTTGAATTTGGCTGCGGTACCGCTCGTTTTACCCGTTGGTGGAAAAATATCGGGATCGAGGCAACCGGTGGAGATATTTCCCCATTTATGATTTCTCAGGCTGTACAGCTATTCGGAGGAGATCTGGTAATGGGTGATTCTCATTACATGCCTTTTAAGGACAATACGTTCGACGCAGTGGCTTTCATTACCACGTTTGAATACTATAAAGATCCGGTTAAGGTGATCCGGGAAGCGGCTCGTGTTGGCAAATACGGAATTGTATTTGGAATGATGAATCGTAATTCTCCTAAAGTCGCTCGGCGAAGAGTACAGCAGTTATTCGGCAAAAATCCGTTTTATATTTCCGCACATTTCTATACGCCTTCAGAACTGACCAAAATCATCCATATGGCTTTGGACGGTGAAAAATTCACCATTAATTGGGTCACAACAGGACTCCCTAAATGGTTTCCGGTACAGACCTGGAAAGCACCTTACGGAGATTTTTTCGGACTTTACGTAAAACGGGAGGGTTGACTATGGTATCATTTCCAGAAACCGGAAAAATCCATGATGAATTTTTCAAAGAACTCATTTTCCCTCATATGGGAAGAAAGCGAAATGAGGTGGTTACCGGCCCCGGATTCGGAGTCGATGTAGCTATTGTCGATTTGCCCGGTGAATGGTCCATGGCTATGACAAGCGATCCGCTGTCGCTGATTCCCACTTTGGGATTAAAAGAATCGGCGTGGTTATCCGTGCAGCTAATGGCCAATGATATGTCTACAACCGGTCATGGACCACAATACGCCCAATTCACCTTAAATCTTCCTCCGACAATTAAATCAAGCGATTTTGAGTCTTATTGGAAATATATTCATAAATATTGCGACCGTCTTGGAATAGCCATTACCGGAGGACACACCGGACGTTTTGAAGGGCAAAACTCAACTGTATCGGGTGGTGGGACCATGATCGCGGTCGCTCGGCAAGGTGATTTCCTTACGAGTAAAGGTGCCCGGCCTGGTGATCTCATAATGATGACCGGAGAAAGTGCCATGATGTCATCTTCCTTACTTGCCATGAGTTTCCCGGAAACCATTAAAAATAGATGCGGAAGCCAAATCTATCAACAAGCTTGCGAGTTGTTTTCAAAAACAAGTGTTGTTGAGGTGGGAACCTCATTAGTTCAGGATCAATCAGATACGCTGCGAATCTCGGCAATGCATGATGTCACGGAAGGTGGTATTATCGGTGCCGTCTATGAATTGGCCACGGCATCTGATTGTGGAGTGGAAATAGACGTAAATGCCATTCCAGCTGGTGAGGCTCAAAAACAAGTCTGCGATTGTTTCGGTTTGAACCCGAATTATTGTATAGGGGCCGGATCAATGATCATCACTGTTCATCCGGATGACTCCGTTAAAGTTAAGAATATTTTAGAAGCTAAGGTTATTGATACAACCGTTTTAGGTGAAATCAAAGAGAAAAATCATGGCTTAAAGATGATAGATGGGGATCAAAGGCATCCGCTTGAACATCCCCAAACCGATCCCTATTGGAAAGCTTTTTTCAATGCTTTTAAGAAAGGATGGAAATGAGTATAAATACAGCTGCATCCGGAATAAAATCGATCAAAGGCGGACTCTATCTCGTTGTCGATCCCAAACCGGGATTGGATTCTGTTCTTCCAAAAGTTGAAGCTGCTATTCGTGGCGGCGTTGATATTATACAGATATGGGATCATTGGTCGGAAGAGCAGAATCAGGAAGAATTTATTCAAAAAATTTGTGCCTTGGCTCATCGATACGGAATTCCTGTTTTTATCAACGAAAAATGGTCATGGCTAAAGGAAACACCATTGGATGGTGTACATTTCGATCAAATTCCGGTAGACATTACCTTCATCCGAAATGAAATCGATAAACCGTTTCTTACCGGACTCACTTGTGGTAATGATTTGGAACGTATCCATTGGGCCGTTCAGAACGGAATAAACTATATTTCGTTTTGTGCCATGTACCCATCACCCTCGGTTAGTAGTTGCGATATCGTTCGTTTTAAAACGGTTCAGGAAGCACGGAAACTTACTGATATCCCCATTTTTGCCTCAGGTGGCATCCGTCCTGATAACATCCATAGCCTTTTATCACTCGGTGTTAAAGGTATTGCCGTAATTTCCGGTATCCTGAAAAGTGAGAGTCCTGAAGAAGCCGCGCGAAAATATAAACAAGCACTTGAACAAGAAAGCGAAATTAATACATGAAAACCGCATTACTCGATAAACTCTGCTGTCCATTCGATAAACACGATTTAGATCTTGAAATTATCAATCACGCCAAAGATGATGATAGTGAAATACAAGAAGGGCTCATGACTTGCCCGGAATGTAATCGATACTATCCAATTATTTACGGTATCCCGATCATGACTCCCGATGAATACCGGGAATTCGCATTGGAACAGCCTGTCCTTAAACGTTGGGAAAAGCAATTGAGCGGCAATATTCCCAAAGATGCTTCTTTTAAAATGCTTCCCAAAGGGGAAAAATAAAGTATTACGGTTGGATTAATCTGTTAATTATTTACCGCTGTTGCCGGGGGAAAAGTTTAAAAATTACAAATGAAAAGCGATCGGCCATCGGCCCTCGTCAATCGGCTTTATTTTTATACACTAATTAACCTGAAGTCGTAGTAATACAGACATCATATAAGAATCTAAATAACGTGAGGTTCGTTTAAGCTTATATTCTATCTACTTAATAAAACGTAACTGTTAAATTAGATTATTCTGTGACCACCGGCAACCGACCACAGACGACAGAGAAACACTCTGATATTAATTAAACATTATTTATTCTGAATAATCGTATAATCAACGTGAGTTCAAAATCGGAATCATGGTTTATGCATCAAAACAGCTCTCTGTCGTCGATGGTCAGTCGTCCGTCGTCAATATAGGTCATATTTTCTCAGGTCGTATTCTCAATGTAATTATTACAACGCTGCGATTCTTATCCGGCATTGTAATGTTTTGGGCTCTTCAAATTCGAGGACTGTTCCATTAACCCGAATTATTCGCGTAACCAATAAGAAGTAATACCTACCTTATTGTAAATTAATAACTTATAAAAATTAAACCGATCCTCGATTTTTAGGACGTTAAAAAAGCTGCTAAATTTGGCCGTGCTCTGCGTTGAATTTAAAAATGCTTAATCAAGGTCAAATTTTTGTAAAAGTTGAAAATACTTTTCCCCGAAATTCATTTTTTTATGATGCTCATTTTTTGATTTTGGATATCTTGGAATAGCCGGTCTGCCAGTTTTCCACTTTCGTTCACCCATTGGAAAGTTTTACCCGGACAACAATGATTATTTATTGATAATCTTGGGAGTGATAAACCATTTTAGCTCACACATTCCCAATTCGATGGTATTCCACGTCCGGTCTTCAACAATGAAACAGGCAATGGATGCCGTTGGCATTCTAAACGATACTTCGTTGGGCCGGCCACTACATAACATTGAAGAAAGCTGTTCCATAATCGGATTATGTCCCACCACCAATAACGTTTTCACGTCTTTCGGAACCTTACTAATGGCCTGAATATATTTTCCGGGTGTACTGGCATACAGAGAGGATTCCATAATAATTCCCTGTTTATATTTACAGGGTGCAGCGACAAGCTCAGCCGTTTCACGTGCTCTTTGTGCCGTAGAACTGAGTATTTGATCAGGTGTTCCCGCAACATCAAAAATAAATTTTCCCATCAAAGGCGCGTCATTTCTTCCGCGTTCGTTTAAAGGACGGTCGATATCACTAAGCATAGGATCGCTCCTGTCAGACTTAGCGTGACGCATTAATAGTAGTGTCCGTTCCATAATGATTACATAACAATTCAAAAATCTTTCGATACAAAACTTAGAGAATATACCAAAAACAACAACCAAATTAGAATAGATATAATTAGATGGAAAATCATCTCTTTTATAAACATTTATTTACTGATCTCATAATATCTTACCGGAATATCCTTTCTGACAATTTTAAACGGGATCCTGCCCAATATTTGCCCTTCTTTAGTAGTTATTTCCACACGCCAGGAACCGTACCATAAATTACTTTTAAACGTGTATCCACGATATCCTTTTCCTCGACCACCGGTAACGGTATAACCAATTTGATTTTTTTCCAGCCATTGTTGCTTATTCGAATCATAATATTCCCATTTTTGATAAATCGTTTTTTCTAATTGGCCAGGAGCAAATATTGAGACAAAACAGTATACGGTATCTCCGGGTTGGAAATGAATTATGCTATAGGTTCGTACCCAATCTTCCACACTTTTATCCTTTTCTGTCCATATATGATAGACATTCCCTTTCCTGATTATCCGGTGATATACTCCTCCTGATTTCATCGATAAAGGAACCGGTGGACTGATATTTTCGAAGTACAATACAAACCCGGCGGTAAGCAATAAAATTACGATACCCATCGATTTAAAATACACTTTTATTGAAGATAATGTCTTTCTGATTGCTAAATAGGTTAGTATCAGAAGAGTAAGCAGTAAACTGATGATCCCGCCGGTAATGAAAATTTGGGCATTCATCTGCTTCAAAATTACCGGCAGGAGAAAAGTAAGAAAAAAGAAGCAAGCCATGAAGAACATACCCGCCAGAACATAAATATTCATGAGTTTTTCTTCAAAAAACTGGCTCACAATGAGTAACAGGATAATCAGCAGGAGGAATAGTCCGGTTTTCGTTAGTGATGCGCTTTGAAAATAAAAGATCAGATAACTATTGAAGAGACCTCCAAAGATAAATTGTATCAGAAAAGGATACCATCGACCATACCGATGAATCAAAGATGATTTTACCCGTTTGTACTGAACCAATCGATTCCAGATAATTATGACACCCAAAATGATAATTTCTGCCAGTAAAGCGAGATTTACAGTCAAGTTATCAATCCGTTTGAGAACCAAGCTTTGCCAGATAAAACCTACGGCAAAAGAAACAATCGGAAGGATTGGCCGGATTACTTTTTCAAACCATTTTCTAAATTGATTCATCGAAAAAAGATGTCATTCCTATTTTTTTATTTAACGTGATTTGAGATATAACCGTATTCCATTCTCCATCTTTCATAATACATTATACCACAACTCTTCGTTTCTGCAGATAATATGCCAGGGTTAACCCGGATTATTCACCAAGAAATTTCGTCGTGATCAAGGCGAAGTTAAAAATGCAAATGGGAGGCACTCTGGTGCCTTGATTAAGCATTTTCAATTTCAGCGCAAAGCACGGCAACATTTCGCAGCTCTTTTTAGATTCCTCAAATTTGAGGAAAACTTTATCTTTTACAAGAGATTGTTTTTTTCAATATGATATGATGTGATTCATAGCTGTCCAAAACGTTTTTGAGATTAAGAAATAATGCTTAATCGGTTTATTTAGGACAGATTATTTAATATTTGAACGATCAATTCTCCAATGAAATAAAACGCCCTAAAATCGTTTGGGAATAATTCTTTATTCATGACGGTACGAAAACCGATAGCATTCTCAGATCCGGTTTGACAAAGGGGTAGATG
>DATFMK010000272.1:0-2251 GCA_035267005.1 Balneolales bacterium | reverse complement strand
CGCTTGTAGTATCTAAAAATGGATACATAAGATAACGTGAGGTTCGTTTAAACTTATAATCTAATTTAACAGCTACTTAATAAAAGTAGCTGTTAAATTAGATTATTCTATGACCACAGACTACAGACCACAGATAAATGCTCTGATATTAATCAAACATTATTTATTCTGAATAACCGTATCATCAACTTGAGTTCGAAATCGGAATCATGTTTTATGTATCAAAACCGCTCAGTGTCGTCGATGGTCAGTCGTCCGTCGTCAAGATAGGTTATATTTTTACAGGTCGTATTCTCAATGTAATTATTACAACTCTTCGATTCTTATCCAAACCTCACGTTAATTATATCGAATTCACATTAAATTAATTAAGGTATCATAAATTGATTTTAAAATTTTACACAGGTTAAGAGCCCTGTAACAAGAGAAGGTTCCCCCCTCTGGGGCGTAGTGCTTACTTGGACGCAGAGCGACCATTATATTGGTAACCAAATAGTTACATTAATATCAGGTTAACCCTGTCAGATTCTGCGGACGCTGTACAGGTTAACTTTAATCATTTAATTTTGATTTTCCGCGTTTTGGCGTTCCAGCCATTTGTCCGTAATACCAGATTTTTGCCTTGTACATCTCTTGAAAAAACATCAATTTTCACTTTCTTCGATTCCCCGGGTAACAAGGAGAAAAAGTTATCTGAATAATATGCCGGATTGATATCATTGCCTTTGGCATCCTGCAGGTCCAGTTGGGTAAAAAAGGATAGCGATTTCGACGGATTCCTAACGATCACCGTTATATGATGCTGATGATTTTTGATGATTTCATGAGTATTTACTATTAACTCGATTTTGGGAAGTTTATTAATCGCTTCAAAACCGGAAGTCGCCGGCCCCGTCATTGTCCAAGGACCTTTATATTTATCTTTGGATCTCCAATAAAAGGATGATGCTACTTGTTTCCCTTTGGCGTTTTTCAGAATCAATTTGATAAAATGTACTTGTGAGATATCGGGCGGGAAATGCAATTTCAAGGCATCGTTTACGACACCATCGGCAGGAATATTTATCCTGGTTTGTTGATGTAACACGCGTTTAGCCTGTAGATTATAAACATTGGCTTCCATGGTATAATTGTGAAATGCTTTCCGGTAATCGTTATTTACAGAGACGGTATTCTTCAGATAATCAAACTGGGGATGCAGGGGAGCCAATGCGTTTTCGGTATAATAAAGTCCGGCCGTCGGATGCAGATAATAATCCACAAGACGTCCGGCAACCTGTGGATTCGGATTATCGATATACCAGAATAAAAATCCGGAAGTAAAGCGATCGCCGTAATTGAATTTGTTATAATCCCACACCTCCCAGATGGAACGATAATTCATGGCGCCTACAAATTGTGCTTTTTTGTCATATTCCGCGATGGATGATGATTTACCGAATTGATTGACAGCTTTGCGATAACGGGTAGTCATCAGATGAAAACCACCGCCATCCAGATAATTCCAGACGGCATCATTAATCGGCCATAAGTCTTTGGCAGGCATCATATGTTTTAAAGATGAAAGCGTTGGCATAATCGGTGAGCCGTATTCCGGGTTAAATCCGTTGATTCGGCTGCCGCGTTTCGATGCGGTATCATCAAAATATTGCATGGGATTGACGTATTTATATGGACTCCCGTCATGTACTCCACAGCATTCTGACTCCCGCTGATAATTGGTGGTGCTGTCGTATTTTTGAATGAGCGCATGTTCTCCCGGTAAATCTGTTTTTTCGTTTGCTGCCACATAATAGGCAATGGACGGATGTGAGCGAATCCGTTTAATAGTATTTGCCAGATTTTTCATATAAAGCGCCGTATCCGCCGGAAATTGTGTATCGCCGGTAATCCAAAACTCGTTCCAAACCATAATCCCGTATTTATCACAAAGGTGATAGAAATAATCGGATTCGGCGATACCGCCTCCCCACAACCGTAAAAAGTTAATACCCGCCTGATGAATATATCGCAATTCCGCATAGGTCCGCTCTTCCGTCGTTCGGCACATGGCATCCGGCACCCAATCGGCTCCACGAATAAAAACAGGAATTCCATTTACCAAAAACCGTCTCGATGAATCAGGAGTGTCCCGGTCAGTTGTGATTTCACGAATGCCAAATTTTAACTTCTTTTCATTACTCACCCCTGAATGATTATCGAATTTCAAATCAAGCGTATATAAATGTTGAGCACCTTTATTAATGGGCCA
>DATFMK010000271.1:0-5787 GCA_035267005.1 Balneolales bacterium | reverse complement strand
TAAATTTGTCAGTTTGGGTTCATTTCAATCCATTGATCAAGAAGATATTGTAAAATTAATAAACCATATCAGCGACATTCAAAAAAAATCAATGGACGCTGACACACCATCTTTTCCAGAGTTAAATAAATACATGGATTTTATCTTATCGGAACAGAAAGCTTTGCTTGACGAGATAAACAGCTTCATTGAAGACATTCGAAAAATAAAAAAGAATTTTTAAATAAAGCAACCATTCACAAAACGGGCGAGTTTTCCAATATAGTGATACCAAAGAGGTTATAAAGTGATACTCGTTGTCGGTGAAGTCTTATTCGATGTCTTTGAAAAAGAAAAACAGCTTGGCGGGGCACCGTTTAATTTCGCCTATCATCTCAAAAATTTCGGATTCCCGGTGCGCTATATTTCACGTATTGGAAACGATACCCATGGAAAAGAGATCTTAAACATATTGTGGGGACTTGGGGATGTAGGTAAAAAAGTAACTTTCTGAAAATTGAAATTTGCGATATGGGAACGTATGCCACGGAAAGCACGAATATACGCTCCCGGAGCGCGACATCACATTATTTTCAGAGGTATCGAACGCTGCAAGATTTTTCGGGAAAACAAAGGCGGGATAAATTCCTTGATCGTCTTGGAAATGTTTTATCCGATAGCAAAACGCCTTGCTACGCCTGGGCGCTAATCCCCAATCGGCGAATAGAGATTTGCTTTTTTCCCTACGTCCCCTATAGCCCTGGACCGTGTAATCGCCGCTGAACCTGCCGAACCCCGCAGTAAGATGCAAAGTTAGGTGCAATTAGGATGGCGTTTTTTGATAAAGCATGATGCGAAGAAGTTATTTTCTAACAGTCTGCATTAATACTTCGGGCATTTCAAGAAAAAATTATTATCAATAAAAATAGTAGAAGAAAATTAAAAGTACTTCCCCTTTCCGTTTTAGAAAACGGTTAACAATAAATTTTTATAAAAAACCTATTGACAAGATTAATTTCATGAGATATAAAAAACCGAACGTTTGGTATATTTCAGTATGGAGAACCTATCATGGCAACCAAAGGCAGCCTAACCAAGCAAAACATAATAGAAAAATCAATGCAGCTATTCTCTGTTAAAGGATACTTCAATACTTCAATAGCTGATATCGCTGAAGCGACGGGCCTTACTAAAGGTGGTCTCTATGGGCATTTTCGAAACAAGGAAGATATCTGGCATGGCGTCTATGACGAATGCGCAAAAACCTGGAAGAACATTATCTTTACTGGTGTCAGAGATATCTCTGACCCACTTGAACGAATTAAAAAGGTCGTTGAAAGTAGCATGAGAGACTACCTGGGTGCGGGTATTTTTGACGGAGGTTGTTTTCTGTTTAATATGCTTGTCGAACTCTCAGGACAGTCCTCCGACATGAACAAACAAGTGTTGCAAGGTTTCATAAGTTTTACCGAATTATTACGTTCCTGGCTTGAAGAAGCAGCGCAGAAAGGAATGTTAAAGGATGGATTAGATCTTTACGAAGTTGCAAATTTTATTGTGATCTCGATTAACGGAGCTGGTCCTTTGTATTCATCAAGCAAAGATCCTGCCGTTTGGAAACAAACTCTCTCACAACTCCACCTTCATATCAACTGCTTGAGGAAATCGGCATAATGCCAAAGAAACATCGCAATCTACGAATATATATTTTGCCCGAAAATATACCGGTCGTTCGATATATTATGATGATCGGATGTTGTCTTTCAAGGAAATCAAGAACTGCAACCAATTATAATCAAAACAAAACTTTATTAATAAAGGAGGAAGTGAATGATGAGTAAAGCAGAAAAGAATGAAGAAATTAGAACGTAGCGAAAACAAATCCATTAATGGTAAACAGGAGGGAATGGTGGAAAATTTAGTTCTTAGAGAAAAACAAGGCAATATCGGGTTTGTAATCTTAAACCGACCCAATGAAATGAATACCTTTACAGTGCCTTTTGCTAACCAGCTGGTAAAGGCTTTGAGAGATCTGGAAAATGATCCTGAAGTTAAAGTGGTAGTAGTAAAAGCCAATGGGAAGCACTTCTGTACAGGAATTCAACTGGATCAGTTTAAGGAAAAATCCCATAAGGAATATCGTGATTTCCTGTATCAGATTGATGAGTTCTACCACACGCTGGCAGACATGAAAACGGTTACGATTGCATCGGTACAGGGATTTTGTTTGGCCAATGGAGCAGGTCTTGCGTATGCCTGTGATATGACAGTTTCCGCTGATACTGCAACCTATGGCACGACGGCCATTAATGTTGGTTTGATCTGTTTGGGGCCTGCGGTTCCTTTGATTGACATAGTCGGCAAAAAGAAAGCCATGGAAATGATATTAGCTGGGGATATGATCAAAGCGGATGAAGCAGAAAAGCTCGGCCTGGTGAATAAAGTGGTTCCTTTGGAAGACCTGGAAGCGGAAACAATGAAACTGGCAGAAAAGCTGGTTGCGAAAAGCCCATCTGCATTAGCAATCGGAAAAGAAGGATTAAACAGGCTTTATGAGCATAATTATCACGAGAGCTTGAATACCATGGATGATCTTTTTGCTGCCTTGTGCGCAACTGAAGACGCTGAAGAAGGTGTGAAAGCCTTCCTGGAAAAACGTAAACCTAATTGGAAAGATCGATAATTTGTTACGAGATATCATTCAATCTGAACTATTATAAGGATTTAAATATGAGCGAATTATCTGTATACGATTTGAATAGCCGTGAAAACTGGCAGAAACTGCTTGACGAGACACAGTCTTCACTGGGCACACCCACAGCCTTACTGAATCCGGACAACGTCATCCTGCAGTCTATAGGCGAGCGCAATGAACTATGTCGGGAGATCCGAAGCCTAAAACAGGCCGTACCAGTCATTTGTGGACAATCACAACGGTTCATGGCCGAGATGGCACGCACTCAAAAAACTTCCGTTGTAGAAATTTGCGAAGCGGGAATGGCGAAGCTCGTCGTGCCGATTTTCCGCGATCAAAATTACCTTGGCTCAATTACAACCTGCGGTTGTAAGCTACCGGAAACGGAAATCGAGACATATTTCATCGAAAAGACAACTGGCATAGGCGGCCACGCCGTTGCTGAGATGTCCGAAAAAATTCCTATAGTTCAAAAGGAGCAACTCCAGCAGCTTGCCGAAGCCCTTTTTTGCCGCCTGAACACATAATGATGGGCCTATAATTGGTTCCTGGCCTGGGTCGTAAACGACGTGGCGATCCAGGCCATTGACGAATATGTTGTGTTTCAAAGACATATCATAAAAAGGAGCAAATTGCGGATACCTTATGGTGAGTACAAGGTTTTTGAACGTTCTAAAACCTGCACCATCTCCAACATGTCACTTTCTCAAACTCCAAATCAAAACCACACCTCAAACATAAACAACAGAGCGGACTTGGGACGTAGGTAAAATTGAAACTTTCTGAAAATTGAAATTTGTGAATGGGAACGTATGCCACGGAAAGCACGAATAGACGCTCCCGGAGCTTTACATCACATTATTTTCAGAGGTATCGAACGCTGCAAGATTTTTCGGGAAAACAAAGGCGGGATAATTTCCTTGATCGTCTTGGAAATGTTTTATCCGATAGCAGAACGTTTTGCTACGCCTGGGCGCTAATCTCCAATCGGCGAATAGAAATTTACTTTTTTACCTGCGTCCCGTATGGCCTGGTGAAAATGATTCGCAAATTTGCACAATTTTCAGGGCAGCTTTGGACAGGTTTTTGTGCAAAGACTTTTTCCAAATTGGTATAGAAGGAGCCAATAAACGAGATTTAATTCCGAATTATCCAATAAATGCGAAATAATTCTCGAATAACAGTAAACGGGAGATATTTCTCACTACTCACTAGTTCGCTCTCATAATGACAAATTCTGCGTCAATTACGGTACTTGAAAAAAAATCATATTGACTTATATCACCTCAAAGTTTATATTACGAAGTATCAACTATAGCGAAAAAAAGGGGGTATAATATGAAGGCGACTGCAAAAGATCTTAGGTTCCGTTCAAAGGAGCTGCTTAATACGGTCAATAGAGGCGAGGAGGTCGTAATAACCTTCCGTGGCAAGCCCTGCGCCAAATTGGTACCCTATGGAGAAACAAAGGAGCAAAATAGAAAGAGCGAACTGTTTGGAATCTGGAAAGATAACGATATTGTTCAAAACGTAAACGAATATGTCAGGGATTTGAGAAAAGGAAGATTCTAAATGCTTATCGATACTGATGTTCTTATTTGGTACATGAAGGGAAATGAAAAGGCCTATAATGCCATAGAGAATTCAGAAAATTTCTTTATCTCAGTTGTTACATATATGGAGTTGGTTCAAGGAATGAGAAACAATACTGAGCTAAATACGCTGCGAAAAGCACTTAATGGTTGGAACGCTAAGATCCTATATATTTCAGAAGAGATTTCCGTTAAAGCCATGTTTTTTGTAGAGCAACATTATTTAAGCCATTCCATCCAGTTGGCAGATTCTTTAATAGGTGCTACGGCCATTGCGTACGGGTTACCCATTCTAACGAGTAATGACAAACATTATAAAATCTTTAAGAACCTGCAATTAAAAAAATTCCGACCATAATCGATAAAATATCGCAGCGAACAACCCAATGCACCGGATGCAAAAGGCCGCGAGATATAACGTCCATAAATAAGTAAATAACCTGGCAAATGTAACCATTTTAGCTATCAGAAGCCCATGCCTGAATTAGCACGCCTTGACGCTCCCGGAGCTTTACATCACATTATTTTCAGAGGTATCGAACGCTGCAAGATTTTTCGGGAAAACAAAGGCGGGATAATTTCCTTGATCGTCTTGGAAATGTTTTATCCGATACCGGAACGCCTTGCTACGCCTGGGCGCTAATCCTCAATCGGCGAATAGAATTTACTTTTTTACCTACGATATAGCCTCTGCAATGTTGTGGTTTGCGAAAGGCAGAATAAAACTGTTGTTTCAATTATCAAACCAAAAGTGGCTATGAGAATGATTGGCAATGTTGAATTAAAGCAAATTGCCTCTACAATCGAAAAGAAGTTAAAGAAAGTTTTTGATTCAATAATTTAAGGAGATAAAGGAGATGTTGCTAAAAAGAATATTCTCTATATTAATAATACTTCCAACACTAACATTTTTTGCTTGTGCACAAGATCCTATCAGCCCTATGGGCAACTGGGGTCATATGATGGGATACGCTTATGGTGGAGGGTTTATATGGTTAATAGTTCTGGTTTTAATCGGTGCTGTTATTTATTTCCTGTTTCAGGTTTCAAAATCAAAAAGCTCCGATGGTTCGATCATTGAAACACCTTTGGATATCTTGAAGAAGCGTTATGCAAAAGGTGAGATCGATAAAGAGGAATTTGATCGGAAGAAAAAGGACTTGGAATCATAAAGGACTATTAAACTTGAAACAGCAGTTATTCCTCACTTCGTGACAGGAAACAGGCGTTATCAGGGATGAACCTCAAGAGAGGATAAAATTGAACGAAGAATAAGCCATTAATTTTAACGGCGAAGCCGCTATGACCCGAATTATTCCAAACAATCAGATTACCCTGTTGCAAAACGGCGAAGCTTATTTTCCAGCGGTCGAAGCGGCGTTGGACCAGGCGGTGTATGAAATTTATCTGGAAAGCTATATTTTCGAAAATGACAATACCGGACGACGCATTGCGGAAGCGCTCAGGCGGGCGGCTTTGCGCGGCGTAAAAACTTGCGTGCTGATTGATGGATTCGGCTCG
>DATFMK010000270.1:0-3750 GCA_035267005.1 Balneolales bacterium | reverse complement strand
TGTCGGTTGTCGGTTGTCGGTTGTCGGTTGTCAGTTGTCAGTTGTCAGTTGTCGGTGGGCGGTGGGCGGTTGTCGGTGATCATAGAATAATCTAATTTAACAGCTACTTTTATTAAGTAGATAGATTATAAGCTTAAACGAACCTCACGTAAAAAAAAAGTATTAAAGCATTCTTTCGACCAAATGGGAGATATCTTTAAATCAAATTAAATGCATCAAAACATTATTTTAAAATGTTTTTAACCCGGATTATTCACCAAGAAATTTTGTCGTAATCAAGGCAAGTTTAAAAATGCGCATGATACGTACAATGGCACATTGATTAAGCATTTTTAAATTCAACGCAGAGCACGGCCAATTTTCGCAGCTCTTTTTAGATTCCTCAAATTTGAGAAAAGCGTTATTATTTACATGATATTGTTTTTCAAAATATTATGTATTGATTCTTGTAGCTTATGTGATCAATTCGGGTTAACCCAAACTCATGTTAAGTAAAAATTGTGCCAACCTGAATCAGAAATCCTTCATAAGAGATCTACTAACAGAATCAACTATTTGACGTATCGCTCTGAGCCGCCCATTTTTGATACGCCTTACTCTGCTTTACTTTTTGTTGATACCTGCTTACAGAAGACAAGGCATTCATCATATCATCAATAACCTGTTCTTTTGAATATTTCATTAAAACATAAGCCTGATAAATTCCATTTTTAGGCATCACTTTAGTTTTTGAAATAGTAACATTTTTTAAACTTCGATTTGTTACTCCCCGATACATCCAGATAAAACGTGGTTTTGATACAAAACTGTTATTTCCCTCTTCAGTTGCGATATCACTTCTTAATGACTCCAGATCATTTTGTATACCGTTTTGCAACTGGGCCTTTGCCTGTTCCCTGGCTTTATTAAGTGCTATTGTAGAATCAGTTGATATACTGATACCCATCGCGACATAACTATTTTTCCCTATTTTAAAAGCATCTGCTTTTTTATACCATGCAACTGTTTTCTGCTTAACAACCTTTTGCGTTTTTTCTGCTTTATTATTTTGAGTTGCCGTTTTGGAAGTGCTGCATGCCGTAAATAATAATGTTCCTAAAATTCCTATATAAGAAAATGTTTTAAACGTAAATTTCATTTAATGATAATTATTTAAACGATTTTTATTGAACTATGTTGATTAATCCTGAAGCTCGTAATAACCGGTAACTCCATTATCCTTTTTGACTTTTAATAAAACACTGTGATTCTTTGAGAGTCCGCTGCTAATTAATTCTTTTAATTTTTCAAGCTTCTCTACAGGTGTTCCATCAACAGCCTGTATAACATCATTTTTTTTGAGACCTTGATTACTTGCTTCACTACCCTTTTTCACATGGGTAATTACCAAGTCGAATTTATTAAAATTTTCCGAATCCGCAAGGGCTACTACTGTAAATCCCAAATTAAATGAATGAGATTTGAAGACACTTTTATCCTTCGGAGAAATATTAATTGGTTCTTTTTTATCGGTCAAAAGCCATTTTTTAAATGACTGATCATTCACACCCATTAAATGAACATTGACATTAAACGTTTTTCCCTTTCTCCAAATCTTTAATTTGGCAACATCTCCCGGATGCATTACAGCTATTTTTGCTTGTAACTCATTATATTGATTTACCCTCTCTCCATTTACAGATAACACAACATCTTTAGGCTTTATACCTGCTTTATCCGCGGATCCGTTGGGATCGATATTAACAATTTCTACTCCTTCGATATGCTTTAATCCTAATTTATGAGCGCTTTTCGAGTTTACCGACTTAATCCGAACTCCCAGATAGGCTCGTTTAACTTTCCCATATTCTATGATGTCACGGGCAACTTTAATAGCCATATTACTCGGAATGGCAAATCCATATCCCTCGTAATTACCAGTTTCCGTCGCAATAGCGGTATTGATTCCCACTAAATCGCCCTTGTCGTTAACTAAAGCTCCGCCACTATTCCCTTTGTTGATTGCCGCGTCAGTTTGAATAAAATTCTCAATGCGTTTACTATTATCGATGACATTAACATCGCGACTAAGAGCACTCACAATCCCAGCGGTAACCGTCGATTTCAACCGAAAGGGATTTCCAATAGCTAACACCCAATCGCCAATTTTCAGGTTATCCGAGTTTCCAACAGTAATAGCCGGTAAATGACTTTGATTTATCTTAACTACTGCCAAATCGGTAGCATCATCCTCTCCTACGATTTTACCTGTATAAGTACTTTTGTTGTAAAGCGTGACCTGGACTTCGTTATCAACAGCATTAGCAACGACATGATGATTTGTAAGGATATATCCATTGGATGAAATGATCACACCTGAACCTACGGTTTCAATTTCCCGCTGAGGTAAGAAACGATCCCATATATCATCATTAAAATGATGTTTACCGTCGTTTGGCATATCAAGTTTTTTAGCAGGAATGGACGCCTCAATATACACAACAGTAGGAACTACCTTATTTGCAACATTTTGAAAAATATTAGAGCCGGTTTCCATCTTCTGCTCTACCTGATTTACTAGCTGTGTCGTATCACCGGGGCTCTGATTTATGGTGGCAAACCGGACTTTTACCTTATTACGCAATTCATAATTTTGCTCGGTTAAAACTAATATAATACCTATTAAAGCTCCTATAAAAAGGAGAAGTATCGCTTTGGCAGTATGTTGATTGAGCTTGCTCATATCATAATATTACAATATTTGTTCAAAAATAGCGTCTGATGTACGATCTTTTAATCCTTCTATGTGATGTTTCATATAGACATCTAAAATCCGGATTAAATTTTTTAATTCACCAGAATCGATATTAAGGGATAAAACTTTGCTGTTCCTGGATTGTAAAGCCAAAACTAAATAATGAGCCTGAACCGGAGTTAATCTTAAATTAGGATTATTGGTTTGTTGACCTAAAACACTTCCTGAATCTATATTCAAATAAAGGGCACTTAAATTATTTTTTAAGGACGATACATCAAGATATATCCCAATTCCCATTAATTCAGCTAAACGCAACTGAATATATGGAAATAGATTCCTAACCGACTGTTCTGTCTGATTCAACCATATCAGAAAATTCTCAGAAAATTCATACATAGGCTCATTAACTTCACCATCATGAAGTAATTGATAAATCATTTCGATACTTGCTGAAGCAACAGCCAGCTTTTCAAAATCGTATCTGACATGGAACGTTTTCTCTTTGAATCCAGCTTGTGTTAATGTCTGAACAGATCGTGTAGGTTTATAAAAATATGTCACTTCCAGGATATTTCCGGTCTCGATCAATCCCGCAAATTTACTTTTAAGTCGTTTAGCACCTTTAGCTATTACGGCAATCTTACCCTGTTTTTGAGTTAACAATGTTACAATTTTACTCGTTTCATGATAATCGATAGTCCGTAAAACGATCCCATTAGTATCTATAATCATCTAATAAACAATTACATAACGAAAAGCTACGATATCTATTTTGGAAAAACTCGCTTCCTTACTTTAAAATGAGATTTTATCGCCATTAAACCAAGTTTTAGTTTCTACAAAAAGAAAGGGGAAGCCTGTTTGTTTCCCCTTTTCCGGGTAGAGCGGTTCGTTGCCTCCCCGCTCCCCCACAGATCCGTACGAGCAGATTTCCCGCATACGGTTCCTCTGCTTATGGTTTCGCTACCGGTTGGACCGGTTTATACCGTCCTCCGATATCCAAACCGCTATCG
>DATFMK010000269.1:0-12617 GCA_035267005.1 Balneolales bacterium | reverse complement strand
TATCCATCGCTTTAATACCCGGACCGGCGAATTCCATGGTTCGATATGTGGCACCGTCAACTCCGATATCACCAATAATTCTGAGAATGATATCTTTGGCCATAACATATGGCGGCATGGAATCACCTTCGAAATAGAACTGCATCGTTTCAGGCACTTTCACCCAGAGTTTTCCGGTTCCCATGATGAAAGCGGCATCGGTGTTCCCAATACCCGTAGCAAATTCACCAAAAGCTCCAGCTGTACAGGTGTGAGAATCCGTGCCAAACAATACTTCGCCCGGACGCGTAAAACCTTCTTCAGGAAGCGCCACATGACAGACTCCTTTATAACGATCGGTGCCAACATCATAATAGTTCGGTAATGTATGTTCTGAAGCAAAAGCCCTCAGGATATCTACATTACGATTGGCATATTTATCTTCTGTAAAGATATAGTGGTCGGGAATAATGACTAACTTATTTTTGTCCCAAACTTGTGCATCTTCACCAAATTCATTTTTAAAAATGGAAATGGTCGGTGGTCCGCAAACATCATGTGTCATCAACACATCAACGTCGATCCAGACGCTTTCGCCTGGTTCCACTTCCCGTTTTCCACTATGTTTCGCTAATATTTTCTCAGTGAGTGTCATACTCATTGTTCGTATTCTCCTATTAAAATATTTTCAAATTAATATATTATCACTCAAATCAGACTGATTTCATCTGCATTTTTCCATTAGTCCGTGCCGATTTGAAATTTTTATTCAGAATCCGAATGATATCCTTATCGGGCACCGTTTTTTTCTGGTCAGCGAGACTGGTAAATTTTTGGTAAACGAAATCGAGTTCATCTTTATTGAGTTTAAAACCGAGCGATTCTACTTTTTGACGCAATGCGAACCGTCCGGAATGTTTTCCCAAAATAATACGATTAGCCGAAAGTCCGACAGACTGTGGAGTCATGATTTCGTACGTCATCGGATTATTAAGTACACCGTGTTGATGAATGCCGGCTTCATGTGCAAACGCATTTTCACCAACAATCGCTTTATTAGGCTGAACTCCTTTGCCTGTTATCTGGGAAAGTAAATTACTGGAAGCGAATATTTCTTCCGTCTTGATATCGGTATACTCTGAAAAATCTTTTTCTCTGGTCTTAATAACCATGGCGATTTCTTCGAGAGAAGCATTACCGGCTCTTTCACCAATTCCGTTAATCGTACATTCAATTTGTAATGCTCCGTTTCTGATGCCAGCCAATGAATTTGCCACAGCCAGTCCCAAGTCGTTATGACAATGCACGCTGATGATTGCTTTATCAATATTTGGGACATTTTCGTGGATATTTTTGATCAACTCTCCATATTCCCATGGAAGAGCATATCCAACCGTATCAGGTACATTTATGATACTTGCTCCCGCATCGATAGTGGCAGTAAAAATTTCATACAAAAATTCAGGATCACTTCTTGAAGCGTCCTCAGCGGAAAATTCAACTTCATCACAGAATTTTCGAGCATGTTCGACAGCGGAGACGGCAGATTCAACGACTTCTTCCCTGGTCTTCTTCAATTTATATTTCATATGAATATCTGAAGTCGCGATAAATGTATGAATGCGCGGTTTTTCAGCAAATTCAAGCGCTTTAGCCGCTCTGTCGATGTCCTGATGCCTGGTACGGCAGAGAGCGGCAACGGTACTTTTTTTAATGATTTTCCCAATTTCTCTTACCGTTTGAAAATCGCCCTCAGAGGCAATAGGAAATCCGGCTTCCATAACGTCAACCTGTAAATTTTCCAACTGCTGTGCCATCCGGAGTTTTTCCTCCTGATTCATGCTGTAACCAGGTGATTGCTCCCCATCTCTCAAAGTCGTGTCAAAAATGCTGATTTTATTTTCCATAGCTATGATATTATTTAAAATTAGGTCACTGTAATGATTTTCACGTAATTACCCATAATGCTCTTTAGAACATTGTTCAGGCGGTATAGGTTACGGAAGGATGATAGTCGATCATTTAGGTCCAATAGTCGTCTTAGCATAGCTATTCTCCTCTTCATTCTGTTTTTGTTGATTGAGTAAGTAGTAATTAAAACTGTCGGATAAGGCCTGCCAGCTGGCATCAATAATATTTTCAGAAACGCCAATGGTGCCCCAGTATTTCTCTTCATTCGTACCTGATTCAATAAGAACCCGTACCTTGGCATCCGTACCATCTTTCCCATTCAGGACCCGAACTTTATAATCAGTCAGTTTCATGGCTTCAACTTCCGGATAAAATTGATTTAAAGCTTTCCTGAGTGCACGGTCAAGAGCGCTTACCGGTCCGTTACCTTCCGAAGCGCAATGTTCTTTTTTGCCATTTACTTTAAGACGAATCGTTGCCTCCGAGCGGCATTTACCCGATCCGTTTTTCTCAATAATGACACGCAAGCCTTCCAGCTCAAAAAATTGCTGGATCGGTTCGGTCATTCGTTTTACTAATAATTCAAATGAAGCTTCTGCTGCTTCATATTGATATCCTTCATTTTCAAGTTTCTTCAGCTCCCCGACAATCTCAGGAATATTGTGCTGTGTGCTGTCCAGCTTCATCCCAAGCTCGTCAGATTTATACATAATATTGCTTTTACCGGATAGGTCAGAAACCAATACTCTGCGACGATTACCCACCAATTCCGGATTAATATGCTCATATGTATTGACATTTTTCATGACCGCACTAACGTGGATACCCCCTTTGTGTGCAAAAGCACTGCTTCCCACAAATGGTAATTTGTTATCCTGTTGAAGATTGGCCAATTCACTAACAAAACGTGAAAGACTCGATAAGCGCTGAAGCTGTTTTTCACTAACTACGTCGTACCCTCTCTTTAATTGTAAATTAGGGACGATAGAACATAAATTCGCATTACCGCAACGTTCGCCGTACCCGTTGATTGTACCTTGAACATGAACACACCCAGCTCGAACGGCAGCCATTGAATTGGCTACAGCCAACTCTCCGTCATTGTGAGCATGGATACCTAATGGAGTATCTACTTTAGCACTCACCTCATTGATAATCCGGGTGATTTCCTCAGGCAGTGAACCGCCATTCGTATCACATAAGACTAAAACATCAGCTCCGCCTTCCTGAGCGGCTAATAACGTTTTAATCGCATATTCCGGATTATCTTTGTAGCCATCAAAGAAATGTTCCGCATCATAGATCACTTCCCGGTCATGTTTCTTAAGATAATCAACGGATTGATAAATAATCTTCAGATTTTCTTCAGGCTTAATTTTCAGGGCTTCATAAACATGTAAGAGCCAGCTTTTTCCGAAGATAGAATTCACCGGAGTTTCAGCCTGAACAAGAGCCTGCAGATTAGAATCATCTGCAGGTTCCCGATCAGCTCTGTGTGTGCTTCCGAATGCTACAATTTTTGCATTTTTAAACGTACGCTTCTTGACTTTTTCAAAGAATAACATGTCCTTCGGATTAGAACCGGGCCATCCGCCTTCAATATAGCGAATGCCAAGATCGTCTAACCGTTCCGCTATTCTTATTTTATCTTCAGCGGAAAAGGCTACTTTTTCGCCTTGAGTACCATCGCGTAACGTTGTATCGAACAGATCTATGTGAGGTGATTGCATAATTATTTCCTTATGCGTTTTCTGGCATCCAGTTCATCATTTTACGTAGCTTCTTACCGACCTTCTCAATTTCCAATGCACGATGTTGTGCACGGTTGGCTTCAAGAGAAGGAAGTCCGGCTTTGTTTTCCAAAATCCAATCACGGGCAAATACACCTTTTTGGATATCATCGAGGATCTGAGCCATATTTTTACGGGTTTCATCGGTGATCACTTTGGGACCCGAAATCATCCCACCGTATTCAGCTGTATCACTTACTGAGTAATACATGCGTTCGATGCCGCCTTCATAAAACAGATCAACGATGAGTTTCATCTCGTGCATACATTCGAAATATGCCATTTCCGGATGATATCCGGCATTTACAAGCGTATCAAAACCGGCTTTGATCAGTTCGGTAACGCCACCACAAAGTACGGCCTGTTCACCAAATAAATCGGTTTCGGTTTCTTCTTTGAAACTGGTTTCGATTACACCTGCACGGGTACCACCGATTCCTTTTGCATAAGCAAGAGCAAGGTCTTTCGCTTTACCCGTGGCATCCTGATGTATCGCGATCAGACAGGGAACACCGGATCCCTGTTCGTATACACGACGAACCAGATGGCCCGGGCTTTTGGGGGCAATCATGAATACATCCACATTATCTTCAGGTTTGATCTGATTAAAATGGATGTTAAAACCGTGAGCAAAAACTAACGCATTTCCTTCTTCTAAATTATCACGAACAGACTCTTCATACACTTCAACCTGTGTTTGATCTGGAACGAGAATCATGACAATATCGCCAACTTTAGCCGCTTCAGCTGTTTCCACAACTTTAAGTCCGGCATCTTCAGCTTTTTTCCAGGAGGATGAACTTTTTCGTAATCCTACAACTACATTTGCACCACTGTCTTTCAGATTAAGTGCATGCGCATGCCCTTGACTGCCATAGCCTAAGATGGCTATTGTTTTGTCTTCAAGCAGATTAAAATTGGCATCCGATTCATAATAAGTATTTGGTTCCATGTCTATTATTTTTATATGTAAATTATTTGTTCAAAAGGTTATTATTGATTTTACTAAAAGCTCATGTATCGCCGGTAAACTCTCTGCGCAGGGCTACGGTACCGGTACGAGCAACTTCAACGAGCCCAAACTGCCGGAGCATACCTAACGCAGCCGTTATCTTGTCATTATTTCCGGTCACTTCTATCGTCAGTTTATCCGGACTCATATCAATGATTTTAGCCCGGAAGACATTCACAATTTGCATGATTTCGGATCTCCTCGAAGGATGAGCGGATACTTTTATCAACGCAAGTTCTCTTTCGACAAAAGGTTCGAAAGATAAATCCCGCACTTTAATGACATCGATAACATTATGAAGCTGTTTGATAATCTGTTCTACAATCTGACTGTCACCGTGCGTAGTTATGGTGATACGCGCGAGACCAGGCTGCTGACCTTCTCCAAAACTAATAGTATCGATGTCGAATCCCCGGCCATTAAACATTCCAAGGATCCGTGATAATGCATTCAGATTATGATCAACTAAAACGGAAATGGTATGTTTCGATTTAGTATCCATATCCGTATGATTCATTTCAATTTGAGGATTACTGCTCACTATTTCCCTCCACCATTTCGTTTAATGCCGCTCCGGCGGGTACCATTGGATAACAATTTTCTTCCCGATCTACGACGATATCCATAACTACCGGGCGATCATTGATTTCCATTGCTTTTTGTAAGACTTCGTCCATTTCTTCAGGAGTGGTGGCACGTAAACCAACGGCTCCGTACCCTTCGGCCAATTTCACAAAATCAGGATTTCCATCCCTGAGATCGACACTGGAATAACGTTTATCGAAAAACAATTCCTGCCATTGCCGAACCATTCCCAGGTAACCATTATTCATGATGGCAATTTTAACGGGAATATTATTCTGGACACAGGTGGCCAGTTCAAATATGGTCATTTGAAAACCACCATCGCCACTTATACAGAATACCGGACGATCAGGATTTCCGATAGCGGCCCCCATTGCGGCCGGGAAACCATAGCCCATTGTTCCCAATCCGCCAGAACTGATGAAAGAACGGGGATGGTTGTATTTATACAACTGAGCAGCCCACATTTGATGCTGACCAACATCAGTAACAACCACAGCTTCCCCTTTGGTTACTTCCGAAATGGCTTCAATCATATGTTGCGGTTTAATATGATCTTTTGCTCTTGGTGATTGCAGCGGATGGTCGCTTTTCCATTTATTTAATGTATCCCACCATTCTTTGGTATCCGGTTTTTCCGTATAATTATCCAGTTGTGGGAGTACATTTTTAACATCACCAACGATTGGTACTTCAACGGGGATATTTTTGGCAATACAGGAGGGATCGATATCAATATGAATTTTACGCGAATTTGGTGAAAAACCATCGACACGCCCCGTAACGCGATCGTCGAAACGGGCTCCGACGGCTAACAACACATCGCATTCGGTCATCGCCATATTGGCGTAATAGGTACCGTGCATTCCAAGCATTCCTAATGACTGGGACTTACTTTCCGGAAAACATCCCAGTCCCATAAGTGTTGTCGTTACCGGAACATTAACTCTTTCAGCAAAGCTTGTAAGTTCTTCCCATGCTTTACCTAATAATACACCACCGCCCGCATAGATTAATGGTTTTTTAGCGTTACTCAGCAAATCAGCAGCTTTCATAATCTGACTGTGGTGACCATGAGTAACCGGGCGATAACTTCGCTTATTAACCGTTTTATTTCCGGTATAATGACCCTTACTCATCACCATATCTTTAGGCAGATCAATAAGAACTGGTCCCGGTTTTCCGGTAGTGGCAATATGAAAAGCCTCTCGAATAGTGTATTCGAGATCATTCACATCTTTAACAAGATAACTGTGTTTCGTGATAGGTCGTGTAATACCCACAATATCAGCTTCCTGAAAAGCGTCATTTCCAATCAAATTCGTCGCTACTTGTCCCGTAAAAACAACTAATGGGATAGAATCGATAGCAGCTGTTGCAATACCGGTCACCGTATTGGTACCACCCGGTCCTGATGTTACCAGCACGACACCAGGTTTACCGGTAGCTCGTGCGTAACCATCAGCAGCGTGAGTTCCGCCCTGCTCATGACGAACAAGAATATGATTCAGGTCGGGATTATTGTACAATTTGTCGTAAATCGGTAAAACAGCACCACCGGGGTAACCAAAAATGGTATCTACTCCAAGATCTGTTAATGTCTTCACAAGTATTTCAGATCCGTTCAGAATCTGCTCTTGGGGTTTAGCGTCAACCAATGCTTCCGTATGCTTATCGTCTAAGCTATCTTTTTTAACTTGTGTTGCTTGATTATTCATAAGACCTCATTTTTTTTGGAATATAGCATTCCTGCCAGAGGTCGTTCTTCAAATTTTATCTTGTTACTACGAGTTTTAATAATTATTGTCGAACAACCTCTGGCGATATATTATCTGATAATTTGTATTAGGATTAGGCCAGAGATAATTCCCACAATAATTACCAGGACTAGGGATAGGTTTAGAATCGATAGTCGTAGCAATAGTGAGGAAAGTAAAATTGATAATATTGATAAAAGAATGACTGAAATATAGCTATTGCCACCTTCAGCGATAACATTATCGCTGATATGTATGGGTTGTAATATGTTTGCCTTATTATTGGTCAAAATGTCCCTTTATCGTTTATCAACTTGTACTAACGTATTAAAACAGATTTATACTGTCAAGAACAAATCATACTTTTTATTTAAAATTTTTCAATATTTTTAATGGAAGCGCTTTTTCAATTATAATTGATACATAATATTTTGCTTCCTCTAAAATAAATATTTTTTAAGCTCCTAAAGTTTAATTTTTGATTGATTCTATCGTTGGTATTTGTATTATATAATAATCCATTTTATAGTAATCTTGGCGTAATTGAATAACGTTTTGTACTATATTACTACCTATTTAAGTAGTTTGGACGACGTAACTAATTTGTAATCCATCAATTAGCAGTCATCTAAATATAACAGGACCTATTTTCGGGTACCTATATAATACAGAGACTCGCTAAGATGGCGACTCAAATTATACCATAAGCTCACTATCTGATTGTTTTTATAATATTTAATCAGATATTTATAGGTGATAACAATATATCCAGAGGTTCATTTATGGATTTTATACAAATGTAGAAAAGGGAAAATTTTACGATGATATAAAATAAATCATAATTATTTTTAGACGGATTGTACGATATTAAGTTGATCTAATTATAATTTATCATTGTTTTAAATAATAATCATCGTATCGTTTTTATTAGTTTTAACATAAAACACCCAGTAAAAACGAAATGATATTATAAAGCAGAAACCATATCAATCGTAAAGAAATTTATATACAGTTTAGCTTATTCCTATTCGAAAAACTGCTTAAATCAAATTTTAATGCGCCATAAATTACAATAAAATTAATCCTTTAATATTACTTTATCGAGTTTACAAATAATCAATTGATGAATAGCGAAATACCATGAGTGAAGAATTAAATAAATACAGCAAACGATTAACACAGGTTGAATCACAGGTAGGTTCCAAAGCCATGTTGTATGGTGTTGGATTATCAACAGAAGATATGAATAAAGCCCAGGTTGGTATTGCAAGCATCGGCTGGGATGGGAACCCCTGTAATATGCACCTTAACAATTTTGCAGAATACGTTAAAAAAGGAGTCTTAGAAACGGGACTCATCGGCTTCATTTTTAACACCATCGGTGTTAGTGATGGTATTTCTATGGGTACCCAGGGAATGAAATACTCCCTTCCATCCCGGGATATTATTGCGGACTCCATTGAAACGGTTATGAGAGCACAATGGTACGACGGCAATATCACCATAGCAGGCTGTGATAAAAATATGCCCGGATCTATTATGGCGATGGCTCGATTTAATCGCCCTTCTATAATGGTCTACGGCGGATCTATTCATCCGGGTAAGCTGGATGACGAGAAATTAGACATCGTTTCTGCTTTCGAATCTTATGGACAATTTCTTTCTAAAGAGATTGATGCTGGCCATATGCAGAATGTGTTGCAGCACGCCTGTCCGGGTGCGGGAGCTTGTGGCGGAATGTATACCGCCAATACCATGGCTTCTGCTATTGAAACACTTGGTATGAGTTTACCCTACAGCTCCTCGGTGCCTGCAGAAAACAAACGGAAATTAAAAGAATGCGAGGTCGCGGGTAAAGCCATACTCAATTTACTCAAAAAAGACATTAAACCACTTGATATTATGACCCGCAAGGCATTCGAAAATGCTGTTACCGTCGTAATAGCCTTAGGTGGTTCCACAAATGCTGTTCTTCACTTGTTAGCTATGGCACATACGGCCGGTGTGGATTTCACTATCGATGATTTTCAGGAAATCAGCAGCCGTACTCCTTACCTGGCTGATTTGAAACCCAGTGGAAAATATGTGATGGAAGACCTCTATAATGTAGGTGGTGTTCCGGCAGTTCAGAAATTATTATTGCGCGAAGGTTTTTTGGATGGCTCCTGCCTCACCGTAACCGGTAAAACATTGGAAGAAAATCTGGAAGGTCTCCCCGATCTTCTTGAAGGCCAAAATATTGTACACCCGATTTCCGATCCCATCAAGAAAAGCGGACATATTGATATTCTCTATGGAAATCTATCTCCGGAAGGCGCTGTTGCTAAAATTACCGGTAAAGAAGGAGAACAGTTTTCTGGTCCGGCCAAAGTATATGATTCCGAGGAAGAAAGTCTTGCCGCTATTCAAGGTGGAGAAATTGATCCGGGTGATGTGATTGTCATTCGTTATGAAGGTCCTAAAGGTGGACCCGGTATGCGTGAAATGCTTTCTATAACGGCTGCTATCGTCGGTGCAGGCTTAAGTAAAAGCGTCGCTTTGATGACAGACGGACGATTTTCGGGTGGAACACACGGTTTTGTGATCGGACACGTTACACCTGAAGCACAGGTCGGTGGCCCCATCGCTTTGATCGAGAATGGTGATGTCATCACAATCGACAGCGTAAATCACACGATCACGGTTGACCTTACTGATGAAGAATTGGAAAAACGACATAAAAACTGGGAAATGCCTGAATTGAAAGTTCAAAATGGCTCATTATTCAAATACGCACAATTGGTTTCATCAGCATCCAAAGGTTGTGTGACTGATGTCACTCAAATTGTAACTGAAAAAGTAAACAAGTAAAGATAGAAGTTAATCATATTGAGTATCATTTTTTATTAGAATAAAAATCATAATTAGATTTATATCTAATTATAGAAATTTCGATATTTGATCTGTTTATTTTTTAAGACTTATTCTCTTTTCATCTCATATTTTTCATAAAAGTATATAATACTGAGCAATAATTTTTAGCTATGCGCATACTGAAGTTTGGCGGATCTTCTGTGGGTTCACTTGATGCCATTTTAAAAGTAATTTCAATTATTAAACATGAGAGCAAAGAATCCTCTCTTGCTGTTGTCGTTTCGGCTTTCAAAGGAGTTACCGATTCCTTACTTCAGTGTGCGGATCTTGCCGCATCGGGTGATCAGTCGTATACCCAGCATCTGAATGAGCTGGAAAATCGCCACATCAAAGTCATTCAGGATGGTATTTCGGTTTATCATCAAAGCGAAGTTATTGCTCATTTCAAAATGACGTTTAATGAGCTTGAAGATGTGTTGAACGGCGTTTATCTGGTTCGGGAAATCACTCATAAAACCAGAGATTTTATTGTCAGCTTTGGTGAACGATTTTCCGCATTCATTATTAGTAAACTTCTTAGTGATCGCGATATTCCAGCCGATTTTGCAGATGCGAGACAATTCATGCTCACTGATGCAAACTTTGGTTCAGCTAATGTTAATTATATAGAGACTTATAAAAATATTCGTGAGTATTTCGAGGGAAAAGGTCCTATTCAGATCGTTACCGGTTTTATTGCATCAACGGAGAAAGGCGAAACTACGACTTTGGGACGTGGCGGTTCCGATTTCACAGCATCCATCCTGGGAGTGGCACTTAAAAGCGAAGTCATTGAGTTATGGTCGGATGTGAATGGATTGATGACAGCTAATCCTCAAAAAGTACCAAATGCCTTTACCATTCCCTCTTGCTCTTATGAGGAAGCTATGGAATTGTCCCATTTTGGTGCCAAAGTCATTTTCCCGCCAACCATTCAACCGGCCATGAAAGCGGGCATTCCAGTACATTTGCTGAATACGTTTAATCCGGATCATACCGGTACCTGGATTACTCAAAAGGTACAGCATGAAAACGGATTTATTAAAGGCATTTCTTCTGTCGATGATATTGCCTTATTGACATTACGCGGTAGCGGCATGATCGGTGTGAACGGGATTGCTGCCCGAATTTTTAAAGCGATGGCTGATGAAGGAATCAACATCATTATGATTACCCAGGCGTCATCTGAATACACCGTTTGTTTCGCTATTCTTTCGAGTCTGGCCGACAGGGCTCGCAGTTCGCTGGAACATGAATTTAAGCTGGAAATTACACAAGAACGTATTGATCCGGTTATCTTAGAATCACCGATGTCTATCGTAGCGGTAGTTGGCGATAATATGCGCAGGACACCAGGTCTCGCCGGAAAAGTGTTTCAATCACTCGGGAATTACAAAATTAATATCGCCGCGATTGCACAAGGCTCATCAGAAAGGAATATCTCACTCGTAGTATCTAAAAAGGATGAACCTGAAGCTTTAAAATCTTTACACGAGGCCTTTTTTTCAGATCATCCATTTTGATCGTATCTTTAAATATTCTTACATGTAAGTTGGGATTATGTCCAAGGAAAAAATACAGGAAGTAACAGCATACGCGCCAGGAAGCGTAGCTAATGTCGGATGCGGATTCGACGTCATGGGTTTTGCCATAAACGAACCCGGTGATGAGGTAACAGCTCGATTCAGTCAACATGACGGTGTTGCCATATCTGCCATATACGGAGAAAATGCGGATTTGCTGCCATACAGAGCCGACAAGAATACAGCCGGTGTTGCTGTACAAGCAATGCTGAATGCACTTGATACTGAAGAAATACCAGGCATTGAGATAGAATTAAATAAAAAAATGCCCTTGGGAAGCGGACTTGGTTCGAGTGCCGCGAGTGCTGTGGCTGCGGTTGTAGCCGTTAATCAATTATTAGGTAACCCTTTCACGAAGAAGGAATTACTTCCTTTTGCCGTGGCTGGCGAACATATCTCCTGCGGAGTTTCACATGCGGATAATGCGGCAGCTTCTCTTATGGGTGGTTTCATTTTTGTCAGAAGCAACAATCCACTCGAAGTTTTGGACCTGCCGACACCGGATGAACTGTATTGCTCCATTATTCATCCGGATATCGAAATCCGAACAGAGGATACTCGCCGGATTTTACGTAAACAGGTCTCTCTCTCCGATGCCGTTACCCAATGGGGTAACGTCGGTGCTTTGGTTGCCGCCCTTTTCATGGAAGATTATGAATTGATTGGTCGGTCACTGCACGATTCTATTATTGAACCAATTCGTTCTATACTCATTCCCGGTTATCCTATTGTCAAAGAAGAAGCCATAAAAGCAGGTGCACTCGGCTGCAGTATTTCAGGTTCAGGTCCATCTATATTTGCATTATCTCGAGGACGTGAAACTGCGGAAGAAGTTAGTCAGGCAATGAGTAATGCTGTAAAAAATATTGGAATGTCTTACGAGATTTACATCTCACCTGTCAATAAAAATGGAAGTATTCTTTTGGATCAAAAAAACATCGATGTAGAAAATATCAGTAATCAATAGTAGAAGGCTATGCAAAACCGTTCTTTTGCCCAATATCTGCATTTTCGCGACTTCAAAATCCTCACATATGGCTAATATGCTGCGGTTCCGAAGTCGCTCAAGCTTTGATCTTGAACAAAAGCCCTGGTTTTGCAAAGCCTT
>DATFMK010000268.1:0-2580 GCA_035267005.1 Balneolales bacterium | reverse complement strand
GAAGGTTGAATTGAGAATTGAGATTATATATCTAAATCGGATTGATTAAAATCTTGACGTACATGACGAATAGTCAAAATTTCAATTCGATCTTTATTGATTTGGTAAATAATTCGATAATGGTGCCTAATAATTAATTCTCTAATATGTTCATTATCTAAAATTGGAACTATCCGACCAGATTTGGGATATTTTTTTAAGTTATTGACTCTTTTTTCGAATTCATTAATTAATTGTGCTTCTGCATCTAAATTATCCTTTGAAATGTAATCAAGAATTTCTTCAATTTTATTTCTTGCAGTGGGGGGACCATACAACTTTCATTTGATCTGTTTTAAACGGTCTTTCAGATAACTGATCACATCTTCATGAGCAATTTCTTTACCTTTTTCCATTTCTTGTCTGGCCTGATCAATTTCCCGGTATAGCTCGATCGTTTCAATCAGATTTTCATAATCAGATACACCAAGTAAAACGACAGAACTTTTACCGTGTTGGGTAATTACCATTGGCCGATGCTCCTTTTTAACCTTATCGATCATTGCCGATGCATTTGCCCTGAATTCCGATAAGGGTAAAATATCTTCATTCAATTGAATCCGTTTCATAGTACAATATATGGTTAGAAATATTAACTTATAAATTGTACAATAAAACGTGCAACTTGTCAATAGATATTATTTTTAGTTTGTGGTGAAGAAATGAAACGGATTCATCTTTATGATAAATTATTTTGTTTTCCAACAGGCAGGAAGATTGTAAGAAAGTTCGTAAATCATTGATAATCAGATTATTATATTATTATTTGCACTCATTTAAAAAAATATCTTATATTATCAACTAATTGGTTGAACCATATGGTTGACCAATTTTAATTTGAAATTAATGGAACGATTTTTTTTTGATCTGTATTCAACCAAATGGTTGAATCGTTTGGTTGGAAAAAATGAGAAATGATAAAAGGCTTTGCAAAACCAGAGATTTTGTTCAAGATCAAAGCTTGAGCGACTTCGGAACCGCAGCATCCCGAATGCTTTCGGGATTCGAGGATTTTGAAGTCGCGAAAATGAAGATATTGGGCAAAAGAACGGTTTTGCATAGTATTCTGATAATGAAACAATTTTTGGATCTCTTATTGTTCGGTCTGGTATATGTGCTTCTTTATTCGGAGTGCACAGCCAACGAAGATATAACAGAAGCCAACGATGTTATGGATCAGGTAAAGGATACAATCTTGAAAACTCAAAAGTCATAAAAACAATTTGATCCGGGTTTTCGGTAAATCAGTTGTGAGTTATAAAAATAAAAGCAATGGAAAAAGAAACGGAAGAAAAGATATTTGATGCGGCGCGAAAGGTCTTTCATCACCGGGGATTTTACGGTGCGCGTATGCAGGAAATAGCCGATGAAGCGGATATCAATAAATCGATGCTTCATTACTATTTCAGGAACAAAGAAAAGTTATTCGAGGAGGTCTTTCGGGATTCCTTTTCACGAATTGTACGGAAAGTTTTCGAAGTTTTAAAAAGTGACACCCCGCTTTTCCAGAAGGTGGAAAATTTTGTGGAAACGTATATCGGATTACTTGAGGAAAATCCATATCTCCCGATATTTGTGTTCCATGAGATGAATACCAATCCGGAACATTTAAAAGGTTTGTTACAAGAACTGAATGTTAGGCCACCCGAAATTCTCATCCAGCAAATCGATAAGGCTGTGAGTGATGTCGAAATCATTCCTATACAACCCATCGATTTTATTGTCAATTTGTTGTCGTTGTGTGTATTTCCATTCGTAGGGAAACAAATGATTATCACCGTCTTCCGGTTAGATAATCAGCAGTATCAGGAATTTTTGAAAAGAAGAAAAAAAGAATTGTCAACTTTCATTATAAACGGACTCAAAGCAGGATGAATTTATTAATTGCTTTCATATCCATACTGTTTATAGGTCAGCCGAAGCCAGATTCATTGAGTCTTCAGACTTGTTACGAATTGGCCCGGAAAAATTATCCGACTTATCAACAGTTATCAAGGGAACAACGTATTACTTCCCTAAAAAAAGAAAACACGGATAAATTATATTGGCCACAATTGAATTTAAGTGGCAAGGCATCTTATCAATCGGATGTCACCTCGGTGCCAATGTCGCCAATTCATATCAGCAAGGATCAGTATCAAACGAACCTGCAACTCGATCAGATGGTATATGATGGTGGAGCCGTGTCGACTCAAAAACATCTTGAGGATGTAAATGGCAATCTGGCCCGGCAAAATGTGAATGTATCATTATATCAGCTTCGTAACGAAGTCAATGGCGCTTATTTTCAGGTACTGCTGCTTAAGAAGAAGCGTAAATCACTAAATCTGATGAAAAAGCAGCTTGAGAAACGAATGCAGATGGTTCAATCGCAGGTTAAAAATGGTGTTTTACTACCTGGCAGTAAAGATGTTCTAAAAGCCGAGTTATTAAAAACTGATCAGTCGATTGATGGGGTTAAATCAGATATCGATGCCGCTTATAACTCCTTGGGACAGTTGATCGGGAAAACATTGACATCCGACACCAAACTGGAATTAC
>DATFMK010000267.1:0-2123 GCA_035267005.1 Balneolales bacterium | reverse complement strand
TATCAAAGATTAAAAAAGTTCCTGAAGTCGGACTCTGAGCGGTCTGTTCGGTTGCGTCAATCTTTACCATTTTGGGAGGTCTTGAATGAGAGGGAAAGATCTGAATTGATGAATACTTCTAAATAATTTTTTTACGTGACCCATATCTATTTTATAAATCAAATTATTGCCAATAAAATTAATAATTGGCGTAATTTTGATTTCTAATCTATGCCAATATTTATTAATTTTGGTAAAAATTGGAATGCACTATGCTAAGATATATCGAAAATAAGCTAATCGAAGAATTTAAAGAACGAGATGTTTTTTCCCGGGAAGAGTTATGTAATTTTTTTAGGAAATTTGAGCCAGAACTAAAAGAAGGTACATTTGGTTGGCGAATCTATGATCTGAAAAATAAGGGAATCATTAAATCTGTTAAAAGAGGACATTATACTATTTCATATAAATCAAAATATAGGCCGCATTTCAAAGATCTTTTAATAAAGTTATCTAAAACAATAAATGAGCATTATTCTGAACTAACCTATTGTATTTGGAGTACCAACTGGATCAATGAGTTTTCTCAGCATCAGGCAAGTAAAGAAATACTCATAATTGAAATTGAAAAAGATTTTGTAGAGTCCCTCTATTATTATTTAAAAGATCAGTTTAAATATGATATCTTTTTGAATCCGGATGAGAAAACTATTTCCTTTTATGTCACTGAAAGCTTATATCCAGTTGTAATTAAAAATCTAATTACCCGTTCCCCATTAGATAATTCAACAGAGAAACATGTAAAAATATACTTCCCAACACTGGAAAAAATATTAGTTGATCTTTTTGCCGATCCCAAACTATTCTATTTTTATCAGGGTACAGAGCTTATTCATATTTATGAGAATGCCATAACTAAATACACACTTAATTTTACCAAGTTATTCAGTTATGCTAAGAGAAGAGGCAAACAGAATGACATTAAACTATTTATGTTGGATAATTTGGGCCCAATATTAAAGGATATTATTAATGATTGATCAAAAGTGTTTTACAAGAGAATGGCTCGATTCTTTTAAGAATCAAAAAGAACATAAAAGGATTCAGACCAATATCCTGGAAAAAATGATCAGGGCATTGCATTTAGTTGAATTGCTAAAAGATCATGGCCTTGATTTCGTTTTTAAGGGTGGTACGAGTTTAATTTTACTATTAGATAATGCCAATCGGTTTTCAATCGACGTCGATATAATATGCAATGAGGAAAAAGCTACTTTAGAAAGTGTATTAAACGAAGTGATAAATAAGTCTGATTTTATCTCCTTAGTTCGTGATAACCGGAGCAATAAAAAGGGGGTACCTAAAGCACATTATAAATTTGAATTTCAATCTGTCTATAACTCAAACTCTACAGACCATATATTGTTGGATATACTACGGGATGATACCGTTTATACGGATATTATTGAGTGTCCGGTTGAAACAAAATGGATAGTAAATAATAGTGATATCACAGTAAAAACTCCTTCTATTGACGCTATAACCGGTGATAAATTAACGGCATTTGCTCCAAATACGATTGGTATACCATATAAAAAAGGTGGCTATAGCTCATCTATGGAAATATCTAAACAACTTTATGATCTAAGCCGATTGTTTGATCATATATCAGATATGATAGCTGTAAAAGACAATTTCCTTTCTATTGCTGAACAGGAAATTAAATTTAGAACACGAAAAGATTCACAGCCAGTGAACGATTTAACTTCCGAATCAGTGCTAAAAGATACTATTAATACCTGTTTATTAGTCACCAAGAGGAATGCGAACAAGAGAGAACCTGACAAATCTAATTTTAAACTATTGCAGAATGGCATTAAAGCTTTTGGTGATGGATATTTGATGTCCGGTAAATTTCGAATCGATGATGCCGTTGTGGCAGCAGCTAAAGTAGGATATTTGGCCACGAAAATCCTGGTGCAAGATTTAAGTCCGATTTCATATTTCGAAGGACAAAATATAGGGTCACTGATTATTGAACAACCAGAATGGAATTATTTAAACAAGCTTAAAAAGCAACCCGATAAATCAGCTTTCTATTATTGGATTAAAGCAATAGAATTGTTGAGAAAAAATAAAATAAT
>DATFMK010000266.1:0-2731 GCA_035267005.1 Balneolales bacterium | reverse complement strand
TGCTTTCGCCGTTTATTCGTCGCAGTATAATTGGATATCATGGAGTCCATGCATCCCGAAGTAATTCCCCAGAAAAGATTCGGCTCCCCCAGCCGGCCGATATCCTTTCCACTGGAGATATCGGGCTGGGCTATTATGCCGACCGTGTACCCGGCGTCTATCAGTACCTTTCCAATGACCGCAACGCCGATATACGGCGAATCCACATAGGTGTCTCCTGTGACCAGTATGACGTCCGGAGACTTCCAGCCAAGCGCATTCAGATCATCTTTAGTTGTGGGAAGAAACATTCAGAAAAATCCAGGTCCATTCGTGTTTGTTGTGTGAAAGATGGATTCCTGTTCTTTTTTTACGAACCCCTGCCACGAGTTCACGCGGTTTAAAAAAAGATTATCCATGGAGCGACTATTTAGAAAAACTCCCCAACCTCTCAACTATTTAAAAGTGATTTAAAATATGCAGGAACCTTTGCCTCAAAGGTCATTTTCTCTTTTGTATCGGGATGTAATATGGTTATGGAAGCCGCATGAAGTGTAAGTCTCTTAATACCCTTGTCTTTTTCCCCATATATTTTATCTCCGGCTACCGGAGAACCTTTTTCCGAAAAATGGACCCGGATCTGATTTTTCCTGCCTGTAATCAGATCTATTTCAAGCAGACTATACTTTTCTGTTTCTCTCAGAACTTTATACCCGGTCTTCGCAAGCTTACCTTTTTTAGGATCATCAACAGAATACATTTTATGAGCACGGTTTTCTGCAAGATATGAAGTAATTACGCCCTCCTTCTCCGGTAACGTTCCATGAACTACGGCATAGTATTTTTTTTTAAATCCATGCCACGCTTCCTGAAGATAACGCTTGGCATTTTCATTTTTAGCAAAAACGATAACACCCGAAGAATCTCTATCCAAACGGTGCACAATAAATACCCGGTTTCTTGATTTCTGATTCCCTTTTCTTACGTATGTATTTAAAAGATAATACGCTGTGTTTTCTCTGACTTTGTCAGTACTCACGGTTAATAGACCACTCATTTTATCCACAACCAGAATATCATGATCTTCATAGAGAATAGAAAGCCCCCTGGGCTGATATCTTTTGGGGGGGCTTTTAAAGCTTTTCTGACGTTCCCGCATAATGTTTACTTAAGAACCTTTCCGATATGTTTTTAGTTTTCCAGTTATATTTTTACGCCGCGAAACACGCTATTGATAAGACAAAACAACGTTTAACGCTTCTCTTTCACCAAAAAGGGTCAAACATAGACTTGATATTCGTTTAGAGCGCTCTTCCCAAATATCCAGACAATTCGCCTGGCCCGCCCCCCCGGTTAGCCCAGTTGGCTTTCCAGGTTATTTGTCTCGACAACTCGGGCAAAAAAACTCGAAAGTGCCGCCATGAACGCTGCATGTACCTGCGGCGCTTCGATGGCAATACCGCCAAATTGCAGGTTTCTCGTTGCACAGGCATCTGATACCACAAGGCATCGATAACCAAGGTCAAAAGCGGCCCTTACGGTTGTATCGATACACACGTGCGTCATCGCGCCACAAATAATGACTTCCCCAACATTAAGAGTCTGAAGCTGATCGTTCAAAGAAGTATCTCTGAAGGAATTTGGAAAATGCTTTTGAATAATATACTCACCATGTTTTGGGGTCACACGTTCGTGTATCTCGACACCATCTGTTTCCGGTAGAAAAAACGTTGCGCCGGCTCTATTGGATACGTGCTGGATATGGAAAATCGGCAAATTCCCGGCACGAAACAGCCCAAGAACCCGTTGGGCGTTTTTTGCAGCGTCCTCCATGCCCACAAGCGCCATCTTTCCGCCTGGAAAATAATCATTTTGAATATCTACAATAAGTAATGCCTGCTTCATATGGACTCCTTAAGCCTGAAAGGTATTCTTGTGGAATGGAGCTCGGCCCACGATATCTTATTAATATTTATGGATTATCTCTCCAGAAATAGGTGGTTTTGGTTCTTAACACTTACATTTCGCACATGGGGAAATTAAATTTCAGGATTTATACCACTTATCGTCAATAATACACACAACCTGCCTATATCACTACAAATAGAAAAACTACCCATTCTACCCCAGGCGATGAATTCGAAAAAGCCAACATGGAACAATATCAGATACTTTTTTCGAAATGTCCACTACTTGGAAATACTCCGCAATGGGGTATGCATACAATCCATGGTGAAAGGACTCCGTGATCTGCATAAACAGATCAATCGGCTGTTAGATGTCCCCAGCTCTGTGTACAAAAATCTTCAACCCAGCTGGTGGCAATTCACATATACCTGATTTATTTGTCTGGATAATTTCCAGTAATTCTAAAAATATTTTTTCAAAGAGCGAAATGTAAGACTTAAGGCCTTATTAGATGCAAGTCTTAAGCGATTTGCTTATTATATCAAATTGTTGCTACGGTCCGACCCCCATTCTAATTCATTCTCCGATTTTAATGCATAACACGGGCATAACCTGCTGGGATGAAGCGCAGCGAAATCCCAGTCAGCGTTCATGCCCTGGCTATGGATAGCTTAAGATTGGTGAGCCGCGTATTCATCCAATAGCCTGCGAATCATCTTCTGGTACTGTGTATTATATTTTTTGGCTTCTTTTTTAAAAAACGCTATGCTAGCTTTGCTGAGAGCAATCGTAACCTTAACGGTTTCGTCTTTCAGTGCCAGTTCTTCAGGTGAAGGCAGGAAGT
>DATFMK010000265.1:0-3613 GCA_035267005.1 Balneolales bacterium | reverse complement strand
ATGTTTATCTGTTTAACAATCTCAACGGTATTGAAAACCTGCACCGCATGAGTATCGGCTGGATCAAATTTATATTTTTGAGATAAAACCCGGATAACATCAGCTTTAGTTTTGTTGGTTTCATTGATATTACGTGGCCTTATTAACAAACTGTTGATATGTTTAAATCCATAAATCATCTTAAATGTGGATGAAGGAATGATCGCTCGTTCATCATCCGGACCATTATTCATACTTGTCTGAATCTTGGGTTCCATCACACCAACAACTTTGAAGGGTATACCGTCGAGTTTTACATCTTTGCCAATCGGATTCTTTTTACCGAATAACTCTTTTGCAATTTTATTGCCAAGAAACAAAACTCTTCGTTTATATTTCATATCCAGAGCATCTAAAAAACGTCCACCCTGAGCGGGATACAAACCACGCATACCCATAATCTGAGGATTTACCCCTTCCATGTACGTCGTCTTTTTATTTTTACCAACTTCTAAAGAAGTTCCATACTTGCCGTAAGATGGGCTGATCAGGGAAATCTCAGGTACTGATCTTTTCAGCAGATTGACGTCTTCTATGTTAAGACTAATATGACGTCCTTTGGGCAAACCGTGATACTCTTTACTGGTAACACCGCCGTAGAACAAGAGTATATTATCGAATGCATTGGTAAATCCGGAAGCCATGGTTTCTTTTAAACCCTGGCCGAACGAAAGAAGTAAGACAACGGCAAGAGTTCCCCAGGTGATGGCAAACATCGTTAGGAACGTCCGGAGACGCTGCGTTTTTAAATCATTATAAAACTCTTCTAATAATATTTTCCACATAATTTTTCTCCTGAAAAATGGGCGTTACATACCGTATCTGAGGCATTCAACCGGTTCGAGTTTAGCTGCTTTTCGTGCCGGAAAAAATCCGGCTAATATCGATATGATCAGTAATAGTACAATGGTGACGATCAGGACAAGGGGGGAAATGGCTGGGGTTCCTACATATTGCTGTATGGGCAGAAAAGCCGCCGCTTTGACCATAAATATCGAAATCAACATTCCCAGTATGGCACCGATAGCGACGATCAGAAAGCTCTCGAAAAAGAATTGAAACATGATATTTTTACTGGTTGCTCCAACCGATCGCTTGATCCCTATTTCTCTCGTTTTTTCCTTGACGACAATGAACATTATATTTGCCACACCAATGCCTCCAACGGTCAGGGTAAAGCTTCCGATGATTCCCATGAAAATGTTGAATCCCATAAAGAAATACATCAGAAACTTGTTGGCTTCGTTGGTATCCCAAATGAAAATGGCATCCTTATCCGAAGGATCAAATTTATGAATGGATCCCATCGTTTGTCGCAAATCAGCTTTTACCTGATCGGCATGTTCCGGATTATCAATTTTAAAGATGAAATCATTCAAATATTTATCTCCAAAAAGAGATTGATATGTTGTAATGGGAATAAAAAGACAATTTTGATCCCGATCGCCATAGGATGAATTTTGCACTTTATGTTTCATCACTCCGATAACCAGGAATGGAGACTGACCGACATATACGGTTTTTCCTACCGCGGTTGAATCACCAAATAATTGCCCTTTAATATCGTCGCCAAGTATGACAACGCGTTTTCTTTGCTGCATATCGAGCTTATCAACGAAACGCCCGCCCATTTGTGGGATAATGTTTCGCATATTCCCGTACGAAGGATTAACGCCTACGATTGTGGGTGATGTGATGTTAGTCCCGACATGAACCGGCGTGTTATTACTTCGATATTCAGGACTGATTTTTGTGATCTGCGGTATTTGCTGTTTAATGATCGGAATATCCCGATACCGTAAATGAACCGGCCGGCCGTCGGGATAACCCTGGAACGGTTTGGTCGTTTTATTCCCAAAAACCACCATGATCCCGTTTCCCATACCGTGCATATTCTTCTTGCTTTGTTGCTGCAATCCAACACCAAACGCAAGAAGAACGACAACGGAAACCGTACCCCAGGTTATACCGGTTATAGTCAGGCTGGAACGCAATTTCTGCGCTTTCAGATCCTCGAAAAATTGTTGTATAGTGACTAAAAGAGACATAGTTTGCCTATCAAAGAGTTATGAGTACGGTACGATTATTTAATCTCTTTTGGTGGTCTTTCGACTACTTTGTCCCCGTTTTTCAGGCCGTCTTTCACTTCAATATTCATGGCATCACTCAGCCCGGTTTTAATGATGCGTTCTTCTGTTTTACCATTATTCAGTGCTAATTCAACGCGTGCCGTATCTCCGGAAAATGAGACGAGTCGTTCCGGGATGGTCAATACGTCATCATGTTTGGTAACGGTAATTTCCGCATTGGCAGAGTAACCGGCACGAAGCAGAACGTTATGTGTCTTAGTTAGGGTAATCTGTATCGGGAAAACGACGGAGTTATCCTTTTCGTCCGATTTCAGTGAGATTTTAGAAACCACACCTTTGATTACCGCATCGGGCAGCGCGCCGATTTTTAAGGTAGCCGGCATCCCTTCTTTCAATTTACCAACGTCAATTTCATCTACGGTTCCCTTGAACAACAGGTTTTTCATGTTGGCCATCGTCATTAAAACGGTTCCCGCCTGATAGGATGTTAAAGGTACAACGGGATCCCCGATTTCAATTTCTTTCTCAAGGATATACCCACTGATCGGAGCTTTTACAACCGATTCCACTTTTTCAGTACCGGTATCCAGCTTTCCTTCTTTCAGTAACTCAAGCTGATCTTTGGCTGACTGTAATTCCAGCTTCGCCTGATCGTAGGTTTTCTTGGTTTGGTCGAACTGCTGATCAGAGATGAAACCTTTATTTTTAAGTTTCTTTTGCCGGTTATACTGAAGCAAAGCGTTTTTAAGATCAATATCTTTGCGCTCGACTTGTTGTTGGGCATTAACCAATTCTTCAGGTGTCGGGGTTGGTTTGATTTCTAATAATGGATCCCCGGCATTGACATAATCTCCTGACTCAACAAATAGCTTCTTTACGACTCCTGATATTTTGGATTTCACATCAACTTCTACTTTAGGCTCAATGGATCCCACGGCCAAAGCCTTGTCGATAACATTACCGCGTTTGACTTCAACGGTTTTTAACTTATCATTTTTTTTATCCTCTTTGGATTTTACCATCGCAATGATGCCCCCGGAGATACCAACTACGATGAGGAGTGTGATAATGATCTTGAATGTTTTTTTCATAGCAATTTATAATTCTATGGTTTACGGTGACCGATAGATGTTAAGTTAAATTTGTCCGGCAGGATCTTTTTTTAGCACACATTTTCAACCTGCATGACTTTCGGTAAGTTTTGCTTAGTCTTACGAGGCGTTAAATCAGGATGTTTCAAATATTTTTTAGAGAAGGACCTGAATCATCTGCAAAGGTGGGAAAAAGATTGCTATGATCTCATATCAAGTACATTGAGAATAACATAGATTATCCAAGAAGTTTTTAAATGGTTCCTTTCCATGCGAAAGGTTGATGAGCGTTGATAGATTCCTCCGCTGTGGTCGGAATGACAACGTAGTGTGGTGTTTAGTTGTACCAGCCCAAAAGATGGGATTAATATCCTGAAAAGTGTTTGATAGATT
>DATFMK010000264.1:0-2146 GCA_035267005.1 Balneolales bacterium | reverse complement strand
GGTATGATTAGCTTTCTGAAGGATAGAATCGACCCGGGCAATATCGGAACCATATTTTTCGGAGAAATCTCTTCCTGAAACTAACGGAATTTGCATCGTTTCCAGGAAATTGAAATCAGCGTAGATCATATGAAAATTGTGGATTCTTGTGGAATCATTTTTATCACTCCATGTTGAACCACCGCCATAATCATTAGTGGGGTCCCAGCTTGCAATACTCATGCCGGTTATGCCATGAAACTCCATCAATTTATTTTTGAAAGGGACATAATCGGAACCATAATTAATAGGGTGAAACATCAGTACATGTTTTTTATTAAAACCAAGATTTTTTGAATGGATATAGTGCATTTGACCGTAAATAAAAATCGTACCGACAACCAATCCGATAGAAATCACAAATTGCAGTAAAACAAGTAACCGGCGGGTTCCGATACGTCCCTGATTCGGAGTTTTGGTCCCCCGAAGGACCGATGACGGAGAAAGACGGGACAGAAACATCGAAGGGTAAAATCCGGCTAATAATGTTGTGATTAGATCTAAAATGATGATGTAGAATAACGTTTTTGTATTGGTAACCGAATGAATAGTCAGTGGTATATTCATTTGTCCGGAAAACCAGGGAATCATCAATTCCGCAAGAATATATGAGATCAGGACAGCTACGGTAAAAAGGATGAAACCTTCACTCAGAAATTGCAACCGTAATTGCCACTGATTGGCTCCCAAAACCTTTCGAACGCCCACTTCTTTGGTCCGTTTCAAATAACCGGCCGTTGTGAGGTTGATGAAGTTGAAACAGGCAATGCCGAGTATCAAAAGGGCAATAATCGAAAAGATGTAGATGTATTTGATGTCACCGTTTTTCTCCAGATCACCGGGCATATGAGAATGCAGGTGTATACGTGTCAGTGGCATCAGTGATAATTTGAACTTGGATGGGAAATTGTACTTTTTATAGAAAGCGGGAAATCGGGTTTTCAGAGCCTTGACGTTTGTACCTTTTTTTAACAAAAGATAGCGGGGGAGCGATGTATAACCTTTCCAGTTTAATTTAGCTGCTGCCCATTTAAATTGAGAAGTGGATTGGATGATATCACCATGAAACTGTGAATTAACCGGGATAGGTTTCATTACTCCGGTTACGTGATATGGATGTTTCTTATTAGCCGATATGATGATCGACCGGTTCATAGGATTTTTATTTCCGAACAATCGATGGGCCGTTTTCTGTGAAATAACCACAGAGTAAGGATTGGATAATGCCGTTTTAGGATTTCCTTTAATCAACGGAATCGAAAAGATATTGAAGAATGAGCTATCGGCCTGAAGTTTTTTGACACTGAATGTCTGATTATCGACTTCCACACTCGTATTCATTTCAACGAGTGACGTGCTGCTTTCCACATCAGGAAACTCCTGCTTGAGAATACGTCCGGTCCAAATTGGAATATATGCAGCGGTTACATTTTTAGTTGTATCCGTAATATCCACCCGGTAAATCCGGGCTGCTTTCTTATTATAATGATCATACGACAACTCAAAACGGACGTAAGCGATAATCAGAATCACCCCCGTAAAACCGGCAATAAGACCGATCAGCTTAATAGCTGTGATCGATTTATTTCGCCAAAGATTGCGAATCGCGATTTTTATGTAATTTCGTAACATTTTATTCAATTAGTAATTAGTAATGAACAATTAGGGTTCTGAGGTTTAGATCATTGTTGGTTGTTTGTGGTTGGTAGTTTGTTGTTAATGGTTGGTTGACGGCAATAAAACAACCAACCACAAGCAACCGACGACCAACTATTTCCAATTATTAATTCATCATTGTTCATTACTAATTGCCTTTCATTCATTGCGTAAGCTTTCCACCGGGTTTGCCAGCGCCGCTCGTATCGATTGCCAGCTTACCGTTGCCAAGGCAATCACCATCGCCAAAATTCCCGCCAGCAAAAATACACCAATCCCAATATGAATGTGATACGCGAAATTCTGCAGCCAGCGATGCATGGCGTACCAGGCAATGGGAGTGGCTATTAAAAATCCTATTCCTACCAGTTTCAAAAAGTCTTTGGAGAGCATCGCTACGATGCCGGTCACCGATGCGCCGAGGACCTTACGGATGCCGATTTCCTTGGTG
>DATFMK010000263.1:0-2060 GCA_035267005.1 Balneolales bacterium | reverse complement strand
CACAATTGAAGTTGTGAGGATAAATCAGAATCTTACAGAGGTTTCTGTGAGAACGGGTAAAGGGGTAGTTTTGGATAAAAGAGTTTCAACACAGATTCATGGATTTATAAGTGAGAATCTAATACAGCAAGCAAAGCAAGGTATTACGGAGGAAAACCTTGATGACGATTCCAGTCAAGAAATAATTTCTGCCGGGTATAGCAGCGAATATGACGAACAAATACAAGGTAAGCGCCCACGGAAATTAGCTGGGATTTATACGGACTCCGTTTTTATAATTTATTTTAAGCAAGATTCAAATGAACTTACAGAAAAAGCAAAGGAAAAACTTGATCGGGTTACTGAAATTATATTGAAAAACCCAAAAGTTGATATTACGCTAAATGGTTATACGGATTCAATCGGAGCACCGTCCTACAACAAAATAGTATCTGAAAATCGGGCCAATGTGGTTAAGGTCTTTCTTATAAGAAAAGGTGTAGATCCTTCTAAAATAAAAACGATAGGCTATGGTCCACAAAATTTTTTGGCAAGCAATAAAACAAAAGAAGGAAGACGTTTTAATCGGCGGGTTGAAATTGAACTGATACCCTGATAACATGATAAACTAAATAATTTAATTTGAATTAATGGGGAGGAAAGTTATGTTCAAGAAATTATCATTCATTGCGTTGTGTTTGACTTTGATTTTTCTTTCAGCATGTGTATCCAAAAAAGAGTATGTGGCACTTGAAACCAAATCGAATCGAACGCAGGCACAATTGGAGCTGGACAAACAAAATCTTCAGGCCCAAGTATCCAAATTAAATAGCGAAAACAATCGCCTTTTAGATACGGTCGAGGGGTTGAAGACGGAGTTGGAACAAGAAAAAAATGCCGTTAAGCAAAAAGAGAAGGAAGTTTCAGAATTAGACAAAACCCGCATGGAAATCGAATCCAGCCTGAAAGAGCAAATTGCTCAAAAAGATATAAAACTGGAAGAAATCGAAGGTAATTTAAAAGTCACTTTTGTAGATAAAATTCTTTTTGATTCGGGCAGCGTGACGATCAAGCCTAAAGGCCAGGAAGTTTTATTAAAATTAGCAGATTCCTTCAAGGACAGTAAAAATCGAAATATAGCCGTAGAAGGCCATACCGATGATGTTCAAATCGGTTCAGCTTTGATTGATAGATTCCCAACAAATTGGGAGTTGTCCGCAGCAAGGGCAACCGCAGTCGTCCGTTTTTTACAGGAAAAAGGTAATATTGCACCAAAACGACTAACAGCCAGCGGGTATAGTTTTTATCGGGCAGTTGCACCAAATGATACACCCGAAGGACGAAGTCAGAATCGAAGGATAGAAATTATCCTGGTTCCAATCCGCTAGATAAATTTTTACAAACTTTCTTTTACATTTGGATGGGTCCTGGTTATGTCAAAAACGGGACTCTTTTATGATAATTTAGAGCATTTGAAATTTTGGGGTCAATAACAAAATTGCAGGATTAGATATTAATCCTGCATTTTTATTCTTTAATTACAATAAATTATTATTGTATAGTTAATTCAGTTGTTTAATTAATTATCAGATTTTTTTATGAAATTACCACTGTAATTTCGTTTTACCAATCACACATTGTTAATTTTCGCCATCCAGCCAATAAGGATTGATGAGATCCTCGAAAATAGTCATCGCGGCTTCGGCGCCCTGGCCTGAAGCGGTGACAATCTGTTTATAGCCCCCTTCAACGTCCCCGGCTGAATAAACACCGGGAGTCGTGGTGCGGTGCTTGCCGTCCTGCTTTATAAAACCTTCTTCATTGACTTCCAGGCCGACCTGCTGAGCCAATTCGACCGCCGGGGTATAGCCGATGGCAATAAAGACACCATCGGTCTCAAACTCAGTTGTCTCGTCGGTTTTGTTGTTAACCAGTAAAATTTGGTCGACCCGTTCTTCTCCCCGGATCTCTTTGACTTCGGTGTCCCAGAGTATGGGAATATTATTTTCAGTCAACTGCCGGGCCAGAAATTCCTGAGCGCGTAATTTGTCCCGTCTGTGGATCAGGGTCACATCAATACC
>DATFMK010000262.1:0-2052 GCA_035267005.1 Balneolales bacterium | reverse complement strand
AACCCCATCTAAGGTCCAATGGCTGCGTTGCAGCCCTCCGGTAAATGCTCACATACCCATGTATGCTGCGCTTTCCCGATCGGCCTGCGCCTTGTCCTTGAACCTGATCTGAGGTTTTGAAACCACTTCTAATATATTTTGATCAAATTTTAAAAATGCCTCTAAAATATAAACCTAAAAATTAAATAATACTTAAAAATCATGGATATAATTCGTTTTGTATTAGCCATAATCGTTTCACTTACTATGATGATCGTTTTTCTTTTATTGGTAAAAAATGACTTGAAAGAAACTTTTAACAATCGAGATTTATAATCCAGAGCGATGATAAAGTACCTTTAAGGCGGATTTTATTGGCACCTATATCATCGAGTTGGTGGTCACCGATGACTTGGGCACAATATGAGTGTTCCTGATGAGGTGGTTGTGACCTCAGGAAATGTGAAACCAGTTGCTGATGCCGGAGGAAACCAGGTGGCAATTGTAGGACAGCCAGTGTTTTTAGATGGAAGCGGCAGTTACGATGCAAACAACGACCCGCTCACCTACAGCTGGGATATGGTCTCTAAACCCAAAGGCAGCTTTGCAGACCTGAGTGATCCTTTGGTAGTAGATCCAAACTATGTGCCTGACATCTGGGGATTGTACCTTATTAGCCTGGTGGTCAATGATGGTTTGCTGGACAGCGATCCGAGCAATGCGACGATTTTGGCTATCGATGCAGAAAATATCGATGATTTTATCGATGCGTTGATGAAAGCCATTATTGAGATCAAGGGCTTGGATAGCAGCGATATTAACAATTGCAACAACAAAAATGCGCTTACAAACAAAATTATTTCAGTGATCCTAACTATCTAAAAGGCGAATACGGCACAAACATGCTCGATAAGCTAAGAGATGATATTGCTGGAAAATTTGACGGCTGTGCTTTAGATGATCCGCCCGCTGTTGATCAAAATGACTGTATCATGGATTGTGAAGCTCAGGGCTTGGTTTATCCTCACCTTGAACTGGCCATCTCTATTTTAGATGATATTTTAAGTGCACAGTAATTGTATAATAGGAAACGGAGGCAGTGCCTTTTGGGGCATTGCCTCCTTTTGTATTAAAGATAATTTGTGCTGATCTTTTACGCCTTTCGCTAAAGGCTAACCATCATAATTGGGGCAAAGAATCCATTTGCTGTAGCTGAACTTAATATTTGCTTGCCTAATACCGGTAATGAATAATTGAACAGAATCATTGAGGATAACTTCAGGGGTGAAAAAGATCGAATTCTAAAAAAAGATAGTAAATATTACATACTAATGAAAGGTACAACAATTAAAGCGGCAGAAAGGGCGGTGAATCGGCTAAAAGCAAAATTGGGATTTATAAGCAGAAGTTTTCTGTGCTTAAAAGCCACCAAGCCTATCCAAGCATCCGCTTTCGTATTAGGAACTAGCGCGATAACAAAAAGGCTTGAATTTAAGTACGTTGATTTGATTCCTCATTTGAATTTCGTCAGCAAAAGGACACACAGTTTGCCATTTTGTTTCAAGGAATATTTGAAATGCTCAGAAACACCAAAAGCTGATAATCATCCGGATAGTTTTATTTTAAATATATTAGCCTGAACCACCTCATATATTGTGCTTCAATTATACTTCCAATATTGCATGTTTTGATAGAATCCACAAATTAAAGGAAGACTTTTATTTGTGTATTTCGCTACGAAAGCCATCATTTTGCTGGATTGTGGGTTGCGGCTATACAGGTGTAATATCACTAAGCTAAAGTTTTTCGGGTTGGCGAAAGAAATAGAACAAATCAAAAAATGATAGATAGCTGGGGCAATGCTAAAATTGCATTGCCCCATCATTTTTAGGCATACAAGTTTTCAATCCATCTCATCGCTTCCACGTCTGTTACTTTTGCCGAGTTTCTTCCCCTCTGCTTTTACACGAGCAAAACCGTTTTTGGTGTTTTGCGATAACGAATTTATTTATCATTATTTCACCCACATGATTCTAATTGGTTGATTTGTCTTTTGTTTCAAATTTTTAAATA
>DATFMK010000261.1:0-4277 GCA_035267005.1 Balneolales bacterium | reverse complement strand
GCATGACGTGCCGAATTAGTGATGAGGTATCGTATGTATGGTTATATTTATGGACTGATTTTCAACCCCACCCGCTGTCATTCCGACCGGAGCGGAGGAATCTATCAACGCTCATAAACAATCATACGAATCGATTCAAATTAAAAGGTACCTTGCCGTTGAAAGATCCTTCGAGTTCCTCAGGATGACAATGTTTGAGGACTTGTCATGTATAAGTTTCGTCATTCCTTCACTTAGAATTTTTCACCTCGTTCCCAACGTTTCGTTGGGAACGAGGTGATTAAGTATTATAGTATTCCTCCGTCGCCGGCTGTCGTCATTTATTTTCGAATTCTCATTTTTTACAATAACCGCCGCTAATGACCTGTGAGACCGTCATTTTCTTACTGGTTATATTTATAACTTTGGTGTACGTTTTACCATCGAAAGCGGTCTTAAACGTATAGGTTTTTCCTTGTATAAGTCCGTTTACGGTTAACGTGCCCCCCGATAGTACACTGGTATTCTTGTCAAAATTCCAATCAGGTTGTCCAGCGTCTATCCATTCCGGGCCGGTTTGTTGGTAGTATACTTCGGATGTTGGAATACTGGTGACGTGAACTTTTTTGCTTGTATCGGAACACTTTGGCACCAGGTTAAAAGTTACATCAATTTTATTGCCCGAGGGAGCGGGGAGATTAAAATTATAAGAGCCACTTCCAAGATTTATTTTTTGAGTCACGCCTCCCGAGATACCATTGAGAGTGATATTAGCCGTGATTTCCGGAATATATTCTAAACCAATTGATTGGGGAAGCATAATTTTATTTATGTTAGCGGGAACGGAGAAATTTAGTGTATATCCGTATGTGGATGCATCCCCTGTAAGAACTCCATCATTTCCATTACGTTGGATGTTAATCGTCGCGCCGTTTTTAGTAAGTTTTACTTTAGGCAGTATAAATTTCCAAAAAGAAAGGTGAGAGATCTGAAAATAAACATCATAATTACCGCCGTTGTTGGGTCCCTTCAGTACAGCCATACCTTCTTTTTTCCATTGTCCGGTATTTTCATTATAACTCTGAACTTCAAGAGAATCCCCATTTTTAACGGGATTGCCTGTGGCAGGATTTATAAATGAAGAGGATACTTCCGAATGTATCGTAACCGGTTTTGAGAATTTAGCCGCTTTCTTCCCGGAAGCATCGGTAATTTTAATCTGTGCAAATCCCGTAGATATCGATCCATCATCAGATCCACCCGGTATTTGATGGATCGCTTTCGTTGAATCGCCATTAAAATAGATCATCTGACTTGTAAGCGTACCGCTCAGAGGATTACCAGAAGCGTCCGTCATAATTGTATTACTGGGTACACTCATGCTGGCGTTTGAAGTAGAACCCGAATTGGACGTAGTCTGAACTGAATATCCCTGGCTAACTGTTCCATTCGAACCGGCCGTAGCTGAATTATTACTACCAGTCGAGGTACCGGGCGGTAAATTATTCTTATTGGCCATAGTCGCGACAAAACTGAAATGGTCGGTGCTGGTAAGGGTAACTTTTTTGTAGGCCGTAACATAACCGGGTGCCTGAGCCACCACCGTAAAAGTAACCGGACTAGACGAAGAAGGTGTTAGGTTGTTATTAATGCCAAAGGTCGCAAATCCTCCTTTGAACGTTTGCTGTGATAATGGATCACTGAACATATCGATAACATCTCCGGCATCATTTCCAATAAATTTCACGGTTACATTTTGTATCAAATCTCCTGTTTTACCATCGAGAAACTGTCCGGAAACGGTAGTTGTAATGGGCTTGAGTCCGATCACTAAGCTTACCTTATTAAATGCATCTTTAGCTTTATTGATATCGCAACCGGTGAGTAGCAAACTACCTATCAATAAGATGAAAAGGACTTGAAAATCCCTCTGAAAACTTTTAAACATGAATCACTCCGTTTTCTGTAAGTATTTGTAATTTTTTTGATTAATGACCAATGAAACGATAGGAAAGGCCGAAGGAAAGAACAGGATATATTTTGATCCCCGATATACCGTTTTGGATGATCACATCCTGGTTCGCTGTCGGTTCTATTAAACCTTTGCCAGACATGGAAATGTGAGCGGCGTTCGTATACATTACACCGGCATCCACCAAAAAGCCAATATGATGGCCGTTATTGGCGGCGTTTCCAATACCTAATCCAATATATGGAGCCCATTTATGTGAATAATCAAATGTGCCCGATAGGGATCCGACTTTTTGTGGGCTGAAAGTATGATTATCCGTTGTATAGGAACTGGTCGGTTTTGCATGTCCATTGGCCTGGAGACCATTATAATAGACTCCGGCCGAAAGACGGAACCAGTTTCGGAATGGCTGCCAATCGAGCAATGCGGAAAGTGATTCTAATTTAAGTTTTGCCTGATAACTGATATCCACATTATTAGCAGAAGTTGATCCCGTTAAGTTGTAAGGTAAATATCTGCCACCAAGGCGAAGGCTGAAATGTGATCCGAATGAACGGGTTAAATCGATGCCAGGTCCTGTTGTTCCCGCACGAAATGTAATCCCATAATTTTGTGCTACTGCACTGCTCACCCCAAATAGTGAAAACACTATTATGTATAGTGCCATTTTTTTAAGCATAATAAACCCCATTATTATTTTGTTAAAAGAACAAACCCCATGTATGTATCTGCAAATTAAAGATAAGCAAATACTTATGTAATTCAGCAGTTTTAGATTAAAGAAATAAATCTAAAACTGCAAACTGATTTGGAAAAAGGGAGGGGGCTATTTATGAAATCAATATATCCTATACTTTTTTACACATCTGTCCAAAACGATTATAATAAAGATATTGCGTTACCCAACTATTAAGAATTTTCTTATTAAAGTAATAATTCGTGTGGAGCATTTCTATGCTTTTATAGATGGACCCCACCATTTAGGTGGAGCCCATCAGCAAATGGTCATCATGATATCACTATGTTTATCAAATTTTTAAAATGGAATCGTCCCAAGTTTTAACCCAACTTTGGATATACATCGATGGGCTCCACTCCATGCTTTTCCGGAGTGGGGTCCATCTTTCTCGCCTCTTTGTCAAACCACATCTGAGAACGCTATCGGTACTGGACAAGACTTTTGAACTGCCACGAATAAATAATTTCCAACCGATTCAGGGAGTTTTATACCATTGGGGGATTGATTGTTCAAATTTTAAAATTTTGTCCAAAATAAACCGATGATGCTTTATTTTTTAATTTTAAAAAACGTTTTGGACAGCTTTGACTTTTTTATTAGGGAGCGATAAAGGAATTAATATTAGGTAGGTGAGTATGATAAAAGAAACGTTGACCAAAGGTTTCGAATATTGGGGAGTTTCATTTATCTCATTCATTATGTTACGTTTTAGCGATGACAGGTAACCAAAAATCGCCGGCTGATTGATAAATCCGATTTCATTCCGCTAAAAAAAAATCAAATGCACTATTATGGGGTTTTTTGATTTCAGGTATCATGCGGTATAACCCGAACGCCTTCGGGATTAACGCTGCATTCCGCCGGATTCTTAACGCCCATTTTTCTAAGGCCGGATCCGTTCAAAGATTTAGTTTTTTAGAAACCTTTGTTATATTTTCAATGAAAGATGATCATCTTGTTTGGGCCTGTAGCTCAGCTGGCTAGAGCGCCTCGTTCGCAACGAGGAGGCCGGGAGTTCGAGTCTCCTCAGGTCCACTTATTTTAAATAAAAAACCCGCCACACCTAAACCCCCAAAGTATTCAGGAAAACCTGAAATACGGAAATTTCATATATGACGGGTATTTATTGACCCTTGCGCTGTGAAGCGTGCCTCCCTGATATAAAATTTTGCAACTTAAAAGTTAAAATCTGCCTGTAATATCTTGTTATTGGTTTCACAACAAAACAATTAATATTGAATCAAACATATGATTTTTATATCAGGTACATCATATAAATACGCTAACGAAATAAATTAAGTTAAACGTGAGATGATTTTAGTGACGTTTCAATTTCGCTTCAATGCTTAGTTGCGTATGAGGTACCGCTTCAAGTCGGCCTTTAGATATTTTCTTTCCAGTGACTTTGCAAATACCATACGTTTTGTTGTCTATACGTTTAAGAGCCTCATCGAGATAGATAATAAATTTTCGGGTACGATGAATCAGCATATAGGTTTTTTCCCTTTCCTGCATGTCCGAACCAGCATCTGCGATATGGAATGAATAAGCCGATTCATCGGAATCATTTTCGTGACTTTCCTTAAT
>DATFMK010000260.1:0-4662 GCA_035267005.1 Balneolales bacterium | reverse complement strand
AGCTGGTTAGGCTTTACCGGACAGGATTGGTTACCTGAAGGCTTCCTGCGAAAGGTTTCAAAGAACATAATCGTTAATCCCCCTTTCATGGGCTTAACTTGGCGCAATAACCCGGATTATTCACCAAGAAATTTTGTCGTGTCCCGAAAACTTTCGGGATAGAAATGTACATGAGAGGCACTCTGGTGCCATGATTAAGCATTTTTAAATTCAACGCAGAGCACGACCAAATTTCGCAGTTTTTTTAGTGTCCTCAAAATCGAGGATCGGTTTATTTTTTATAAGTTATTTTATTTACAATATGATATGTATTACTTCATATTGGTTACGTAAATAATTCGGGTTAAAAAGATTGTAATCTCGCACTCAGGCTAATTAAGAGTTTGATTTCGGTTCGAATGAGTTTTTTTCGTCATTAACGATTTTGATTGGAAAGGCATCCGTCACTTCTCCTTTATATAAAGAAATATGGGGAAATGGAATTTCAATATTGGCCTCATCAAATCTTCGTTTAATCGTTTCATAAAGTTCATTTTTCAGATTCAGCCAGTCTTCTTTGGTTGCCCACACGCTGAATTGGAAATCAATTGATGAGCTATTGAACTCCTTAAAAAAGATGATAGGTTCAGGTTCCTGAAGAGCCATCGGATTTTGGGTGGCGATATCCAATAATATTTCTTTGACTTCCGTGATGTCCTCTTTATAAGCCACTGATACAACGATATCGATCCTGCGAATTGGGAATCGTGTAATATTGGTGACTTCACTTTTTATCATCGTTTCATTTGGTATACGAACGAATTTATTATCAAATGTTCGTAACTTGACGGAAAGCGTATCAACCGTTAAGACGATTCCGGTTTTATCACCTACCGAGATGACGTCTCCTACCATGAACGATTGCTCGGCCAGCATGAAAAATCCACTAATAATATTCGAAACACTTGTTTGAGAAGCGACACCTAAGGCGATACCCACGATCCCGGCAGCTCCTAAAATGGGTTCTAAGCCCAAACCCAATTGATGCATCACGGTTATAATTATGAGTCCGGCCAAAGTGTTAAAAACGACTTTTCCAGCCAGCATCCCGTAATGCGCATTATATTGGCGAGTTACGGCAGTTCGTATCCATTTCCTCAATAAATAAATCAGAGGCACACCTATAATAATGAGCAAGCCGACTTTAACTATTACGACTAATGTAGCCTCTGTAAAAAACGTTTTAAAATCAATATTTTTGAGATTTATTCCGTTCATAAATGTTCACTCCCCAAAAAGTGGTATTTCTCTTATACGTTGAAATGTTCTTATCGCCATGCTTTTCTTAGTTACATTTCTAGGCTCACCGACTTTATGAGCTCCCGTTATTTCTTTAGGAACTCTGCCCGTCATAATAATATCACTATGTTGCTCGCTACCCCGGTAGGTTATCTCGGTATCATCCGCCCATAACTCCATATCTTTCTGAAAGAGAGTCAGTCGTTCAACTCGGAAACATATTTTTTCCACCTGTAAATCCGATTCAGAGCGATTTTGGATATTTAAGGAACAAATTGCCTGATAACCGTCAATGGAATCCTTTTGTAACTGCCTCCTTGCTGTTGTTGAAATCCAATAACAAAGCTCTCCATCTACAGGATCTCCGAACCATGTTTTTGAAAGGGTTTGAACGGGTATTTCCATTATCACATTGTCAGGATTATCAATAGCTGTAATGCGTACCCACACGGGTATAAGCGTATAAACTCTCGCCTTTGCATTTTTAGTAATACGAAATGGATGTTCGGTGCGAACAATAATGGGTTTGTCAGGAAAAACGGGTGATAATTTGATTTTAAACCTGTCGGATTTCATTACCCATCGCGACCAGTTTAAATCTTTATCGTCAGATTTTGATCCTTTTTCGACTATTGTTATCAAAATTTCGTTAAACTGTTTCCGAAACCCTATTTTTAACGGTCCGATGTTTTTCCAAACGGGTGTGTCTGATAAATCATCCAGAATTCCCCAGATTTGTTGTCTCATTTATCACTTGTTTCCTTTTTTAAAAAATCTTTTAATCTATATCAATCTCTCAACCCGGATTATTTACCAAGAAATTTTGTCGTGATCAAGGCATAATTTCGCAGCTCATTACAGCGTCCTCAGAATTGAAGATTAAGTAATTTTTTACAAGTTCTTTTATTTACAATATGTTAAGTATTGTTTTTTATTATATGCGTGAATAATTCGGGTTAAACACTCATTATTCAAACGAAAAGCAGAGCACTGTTTATATTCACAGAATGTTTTGCAAAATCATTTTTTGGGTCAAGCCAAGATCAAAAAGGATTTAAAAATCCACCTGAAAGCTATAGGGACAAATATTGGACAAAAAAATGGCTTTGCATAGCCTTCTCATAAACAATGTAATATATTGGAAATGATATCCTAATCTTAAGAGTTGCTTAGGTTAAGATTCCATTTTATTCAGATTAAAGTTATCAATCAATCATTCATTATGCCGCGTCGATTAAAACATAGTAAAAAAACAGGTCTTCCTCCCGGTACAATGGTACATACGGGTAAAAAACGTACCGAAAAAATTAAAATGACACTTGTCTATTACAATGAAAAAGATTATGTGCATCAAGAAATAACAAAGATATCAGAAGTGGATTCGTTTCTATCGAAACCCGGTATTACCTGGCTGAATATAGCAGGTATTCATGATATAAACCTGTTGCAGGATCTGGGCAATCATTTTAACATTCATCCACTCGTATTGGAAGACATTGTCAATACCGATCAGCGGGCAAAATCGGAAGCTTATGAAAATTATCAATATGTGGTTATACGAAAATTAAGTTTTGTGGATGAAGAACAAGAAATGGAATCGGAACAAATAAGTTTCATACTCTTCAAGAATTTACTTATTTCTTTTCAGGAAGCTATTCATCCAATCTTTAATTCTATCTATGATCGTTTAAAAGTAGACGGTAATCGAATACGTAAATACGGAACTGATTATTTGATGTATGTTCTAATTGACAGTGTGGTTGATGAATATTTTAATGTCCTGGACGAATTCGGGGACAAACTTGAGGACCTCGAAGATCAGATTATGGAACAACAAGAACGTGCGACTATGCAGAATATTCAGCACCTTCGAAGAGAACTTATCTATTTTCGAAAATCAGTGTGGCCGCTTCGTGATATGTTGAACTCATTATACCGGCTGGATACGCCGTTAATTGATGCATCGATGCGAATTTATCTACGGGATGTGTATGATCACTCCATTCACGTCATAGATACGGTTGAAAATTATCGTGATATGGTAATGAGTTTAACCGATACGTATATGTCGAGCGTTAGCAACCGTATGAATGAAATCATGAAGGTACTGACAATCATCGCAACTATCTTCATCCCACTGACCTTTATTGTTGGTTTATACGGAATGAATTTTGATACATCTATTAGTCCGTATAATATGCCTGAATTAAAATTTTATTATGGATACCCGGCCGTTTGGCTGGTGATGATCATCGTTACGATAATTATGGTGATCTATTTCAGGCGTAAGAAATGGTTATGAGATTAGTACTTTATCAAAATATTAATTTTTTCAGGAATCAAAATTGAGTACAAATTATTAACTCTTATATGTTTGGCCTTCATGATTTTGTATATTGATAATATCGGATAACTATTTAGAGAATATTGCTGATATGAAAAATTTAAAAATACTTGTTCCAATCGATTTTTCTGACCTTAGTTATCATGCTTTTGGCGCAGCTGAAACTATGGCCAGTTATTTTGATGGTACCATCACCCCTTTTCACGCCTACATCCCTTTAACCGATATCGATGGGTCATATTATATGGGATTGGGTGTCACCGCACAAACCACAATGACCGACTTGGAACCCATTTTAAAAGATCGTTTAAATCAGGTCGCCGACGATCATATTGAGAAAAAGTATTTAAAAGAGGCTGTACTCGGTATTGGGAATCCGGCTCATTCTATCATCGAAACGGCTGAAGATTTCGATATGATTGTGATGAGTACTCATGGAAGAACCGGGTTTTCGCGACTTTTATTGGGATCGGTAACGGAAAAGGTATTACGATTATCTCATATACCGACATTAGTAGTTGAGGAGGAATCGAACCTGACTCCTATCAAAAAGATCCTGGTAACCAGCGATCTATCTAAAAATTCAGAAGCCGCATTTCCATACGCGGAACAAATCGCTGCAGCATCTGGTGCCGAAATCGAACTCATTCATATTATCAAATTTGATGATTTTGAAAACATGGCAGTTGCTCAGGAATCAGCCAACACAAGCCGGGAACGATTGAATAAACTTAAAGAACAACATTTTTCTAAAGTTCTGGATCAGGTAAAAACGGAAGTTATTATTTCAAGTGAATCTGCTCACGAAGCCATTTATAATCTTGATCAATCCCGCAATTACAATATGATTATCATGTCAACTATCGGGCGAACCGGTTTGCAATATTTGACGATGGGCAGTACTACCGCTAATGTCGTCAGACTTGTTAATACGGCTATACTGAGTATTAATCCACCTAAGAAAGAAAGTAGCTAGAATAACAATAACAACAATGAGTAGTGTAGAGCAAGATTAAGATAAGATTAGCAAAGTTATCCGT
>DATFMK010000259.1:0-2397 GCA_035267005.1 Balneolales bacterium | reverse complement strand
CTGCCCGATATTTGAGGTCACTTGTCTTAAGATATGTTCGATTTCATGCTGCTCCTCAATCTCAAGTTGCCGGATATCATTATTCAAATTAAGTGCTTCGGAGGGCTCAATATAAACCGTTTGTCCGGACGCGGATACGTCATGAATAAAGCCGGAAAGATGTCTTTTATGTTCCGCTTTTATCGGGATTACCATTCGACCATTGCGTATGGTTAATCCCTCTTCTGTGGCCATTTTATCTTTGGCCGCCTTTCGTGCAATTTTATTTAAAACACTCCGGACATCATTTTTCCTCTGTATGAGTCGCGAACGAATATCCCTTAGCTCCGAACTTGCCGTATCCTTGATATTTCCCTGCTCAGTGAGTGTATTATCAATGCGTTTCTCAAGGGATTTATTGGTTTCCAGGTTTTGAGCAATTTCCCAAAGATTGATATAGTGCTCCGTACGCTGCTTGAAATAGCTGTAGACAAGCCTGCTCGATGTGCAGAGTTTACCGATATTAAGGATGGAATCGGTATCAATGATATTTCGTTCAATCCTTGATTTTTTCAAAGCGTTACGGACATCCGAAAGAACAGATAATGGCAGTGGATCATCCACATTGATGAGAATCGACATTTCCTGGACCAGGTTTAAGGAATGTCGCACAGTTTCAGGATTATTTTGTGGATATAGATTGTTGATCCTTTCCGTGCCCGTTGTTGTTTTTATACGATCCAAAGTTGCAGAACGAACAGCCTCAAAGCCGATTTTTTCAAATAATGTATTTGGATATAGAAACATTCAAAGATTTATGATATACTGATTATTCAAATAAGTGACAGATTTTCCAAAACAATAAATTAGGGAAAGTTCTGCCGAGTTTCATGTATAATACTTTGGGAAAAATTTGCAAAAATGGGTTATTGTTTACTTCTTGAAATGACCATCCAAATTTTTGGATTATATGGATTTGTTATCGTGTAGTGATTGATGTCATTTAAAATTCTGCTGCAAGGTTCTAATGTCGCATCAGCAGAGATGAATTTTGGATAATATCCTCCAATTACATTAAACATTTTGAAATAATTTATTCACAGACAGGGCTATTAGGCATGTTTATTTATTAACTTTATGAACATTTAGTTATACTTATTTGCTAAACGTAGCATTTTAAAAATCGTCTATTCACAAATTATAATGATATTTATTGATTTTATTATCGGTATTGTAGCAGGTTTTATGGCTGGATTATTGGGAATTGGAGGCGGTATTCTCTTCTCAACGGTCCTTTTCTACTTATTTACCAAATCAGGCATGCATAATGTTGTTAAATGGACGGTTGGAAGTTCCTTGTTTTGTGTATTTACCACCTCGATAAGCAGTGTGTATAAGCATTTTAATCAGGAAAATATTTATTGGTCGGAAAGCATCAAAATTGGTGCAGCTGGTGTTTTAGGAACGGTAGTTGGAACCCTTATCAATCGTTCTGGTTTTTATCATCGTGAGGAGTTTGTTGCCTTTTTCTGTTTGGTTCTGATATACGCGGCCTATTCATTTATTCGCGGTAATCATTCTAAAGTTGAAAATAATCAGGAACTGGAAAAGGATGTCACGATCAAAGATGCTTTGTTAATTGGTGGACTGGGAGGATGTGTTGCTTCACTTGCCGGAGTTGGTGGAGGTATCATATTGGTTCCGTTTCTCACTCTCATATATAACAAATCGATTTATAAGACCGTAAGTATATCAGCATTATCGATTGTATTTATCGCACTATTTGGGTGGCTGCAGTTTGCTCTTTTATACCACCCGGTTAAAACACTAACCTCTTTCACTGTTGGTTACGTTGATTTCGGAACCGCCCTTCCATTAGTTATCGGCGGATTAATAGGTGCACGATTTGGTGTATGGGCGAACAGCCGGATTAAACCTAAAGTGATTCACTGGATATTTGCTTCATTTGTATTTATCGTAGCCATTCACCTGATTTGGGATACGTATTTGGCTTAATTTATTTACTCATTGAGATAATTCTCGTTCATATTCGTTCCCAAAATCTCCTTTGGGAATGCTACATCGGAAGCTCCGCTTCCTCTTAATCCGGTTTGGTGTACGTAGGTAAATGGTCTCAATGATAATCTTATTCGATATTCAAATGAAACAGAGTTTCAGGGGTAACGTTCCCAACGAGGACGTTGGGAACGAGGGCTAAATATCCAACCCATAAACCTCGTTCCCAAAGTCCCTTTGGGAATGCAATATCGGAAGCTCTGCTTCCTCTTAGTTGATTCGGAAAGTGCAGGGAGTAAATCATACTGCACTTTTTATCTGTACTTCAAATGAAACAGAGTTTCAGGGGTTACATTCCCAACGAGGACGTTGGGAATGAGTGTTAAATATCAATTAAATTTG
>DATFMK010000258.1:0-14549 GCA_035267005.1 Balneolales bacterium | reverse complement strand
AAAAACCAGATCGGATGCTTCATAGATAAATGCGGCTTTATCATCATTTTTAGCAGCAATGACTGTTTCCACCCCTTCTTCTCCAACTTTTTGGGCAATCCGGTCTAATCCTTTTTTAAACATCGTACTCGTATACGATTTTTCAGGCAGGTTCTTTTTCCGGTTATAGAGTAAATCTTCCAATTCATCCAAAAAAGCTTTGCCGTTTGAGGTAGCCTGCCAGCTAGGACTAAATTGTTTTTCATGGAAACAGGAATCATGGCCGGTATGGCAGGTTGGTCCTTCGGGTTCGGCTTGTACGAGAATCGTATCATCATCACAATCTTTTTGAATCTCACGCAGATGAAGATAATTGCCTGATGTTTCACCTTTGGTCCATAAACGTTTTTTGGATCTGCTATAAAAAGTGACTAATCCGGATTTGAGTGTTTTTTCAACGGCTTCGCGATTCATATATCCGAGCATTAACACCCGTCCCGTCTTTTCGTCTTGAATAATAGCCGGGATTAATCCGTCTCCTTTATCAAAATTTAATTCCTCAATATTCATATTTTATTACTTTTCTAATCGACCTCTAATTGCTGTTATTTTTTCTACAGCAGAATTATAAGTTATGTTCTGTATCAGCTTCATAATACCGACAGCCAAGATAACGTCCATGTTGCTTAAAGACCAATAAAATCCGGTTTGAAATTATTTAAACACGTATTTTAATAAACGTTTTGGCTTGTCATTTAAACGGATCCTGATGATTAATCAGAATCTGTAGCTCAAATCTGATGAGGCTAAATACGACTCGGTATCAGATTCTTTTTCATAGCTTTTTTCAAATCACTGATTTCAATTTCTTTGAAGTGAAATATGCTAGCCGCTAAAACGGCATCGGCTAATCCAATTTTAATGGCATCGATACAATGCTCAATAGTTCCGGCACCGCCACTTGCGATTAAGGGGATTGTGGTGTTTAAAGAGACCTTTTTCAATAATTCCAGGTCGAATCCTTCTTTAGTCCCATCCTGATCCATGCTTGTCAGAAGAATTTCCCCTGCACCGCGTTCTTCCACTTCACGAACCCAATCCATGACATCTATACCGGTATCTTCGGTTCCCGCTTTGATATAAACATTCCAGGAATTTCCGGTTTTTCGGGCATCGATGGCAGCTACGATACATTGTGATCCGAAACGCTCGGCACTTTCTGTGATGAGTTCCGGAGAACGTACGATACTACTATTCATCGAGACTTTATCGGCACCTGCGTGTAATAACTCCTCGATTTCCTCCACCGATTTGATGCCGCCTCCAACTGTAAACGGAATGTTGATATGCCGGGCAATTTTTCGAACCAGTTCAACCAGTGTTTTCCTTTTTTCATTCGTTGCCGTTATATCAAGAAAAACTAATTCATCGGCCCCTTCCTGAGAATACCGTTCCGCCAATTCTACCGGGTCTCCGGCGTCACGCAGGCCTTCAAAATTCACACCTTTGACCGTACGGCCGTTTTTAATGTCCAGACAGGGAATAACACGTTTTGTTAACATCGACTAAGTAAACTTCAAGAGAGATTAAATGTGATGGATAAATATAACGAAAATACATTAGAAAGACGTTAATCTTTAGATTTAGAATTCCGCTTTCGGGTTTAAAATTATTAATATACTGAATGACAGTAAGGTGACATATTGAAAAAATAGCTTTATTAACAAACAAACCTTTATATTGATACATATAGGAGAGACGAATCAAGTTCTTTTTAAGATTCTATACTATTCAGAGCTGAACTATTCATCGGTGAGTGATACATGTATATACCAAGATTGTTATTAAAACAACTCTACACCTACAGTAGTCTGAAAAATGTGAGTAAAGGAGTTGAGTTTTCCATCAAAAATCGATTGATGGACGTAAAACTAACAGGGATAAATGAAGTTAAAATAGCCGGTCATACCATTCCATTGGAAGATATATCATTGGATTTTGGGGAAGGTGAGTTGTTGAATGCATCGAAAATATCCAATAGTAATGCTATAGATTTGCCATTGAGAAAAGTGGTTAATGTCATTTGCAAAGATGATAATCTTCCCAAAGGTAAACACAACCTGGAATTATCGTTTTCTACAGCTAAATACGGGGAACTGAGTTTCGAAGTGGAAGATTCCATCAGAGAGATCATCGAAAATAGGATTAAAATACCTTATGATAATCATAATGATGATTATAAGGATGAGATGATCAAAAAAAGACAAAATTTTATTGAGGATTTTAGCGGGATAAATCTACAGCATATAAATAGGTATTCTTTCGATCCCCATCAGGTACAAGGTAATATTGAAAATTTTACCGGTGTGGCACAGGTGCCGTTAGGATTTGCCGGTCCAATTAGAATTAATGGGGAATATGCCAATGGTGAATTTCTGGTTCCATTAGCAACAACGGAAGGTACCCTGGTGGCTTCTTACAATCGCGGGATAAAAGCTGTGAATTTATCCGGTGGGGTAAAAGCCACGGTCCTAAATGATAGTATGCAACGGGCTCCTGTTTTTGTTTTTGAGGATGCCAGAGAATGTAAACGATTTGTCGAATGGGTGGGCACGCATCTCGAAGAAATCAGATATCAGGCGGAGTCCACTTCAAGCGTGGCTAAATTACTATATATTGATCCCTATGTTTCCAATAAGTTCGCATTTTTGCGATTTAATTTCACTACTGGCGATGCGGCTGGACAAAATATGGTCGGCCGGGCGACTTTTGCGGCGTGCAGCTGGATACTTGAACAATATACATCAGTGAAGAAATTTTATCTGGAATCCAACTTCGCAACCGATAAAAAAGCCTCACAAGTCAATGTCATGAGAACCAGGGGCAAAAGGGTCACTGCTGAAGCGACCCTTAAAAGAGATGTATTAATTCAATATTTAAGAGCCGAGCCTGAAAACCTTTTTTATCATCATCATGTAGCGACCATTGGTGCATTTTTCTCCGGAGCGAATAATAATGGGGCGCATTCCCCAAATGCCATTGCAGCAATTTTTATTGCTACGGGACAGGATGTGGCCAACGTAGCTGAATCATCAGCAGCTATTTTATACACCGAGCTTACTCCGGAACATGATCTCTATGTTTCGATAACTATTCCATCATTGATTGTAGCGACGTATGGCGGTGGAACGGGATTGTCCACACAGAAAGAGTGCCTGGAAGTGATGGGATGTTATGGAAAAGGGAAAGTAAATAAATTTGCAGAAATTGTGGCCGGAGTTGCTTTAGCAGGTGAAGTATCGCTCGGAGCAGCTATTTCCAGTCTTGATTGGGTCTCCAGTCATGAAAAATATGGACGCAACCGGTAATTCAATTAAATGATCTGAATGATGATGGAAGATCCCTACATCCCAAAAACTTTATTCCAACTTGTGCAGGAAGGCATTGATAAGAATAAAAATAAAGTGTTGTCAGCAACTAAGCGCACAGGAAAATGGTTAAAAATATCACCATCGCAATTTAGTAAAAAAGTAAGATATCTGGCGTTAGCACTGCACCATTTAGGTGTTCGAAAGGGAGACAAAATCACTTTGCAATCAGAAAATTCCAATGAATGGCTAATTGCAGATCAAGCTATTTTATCACTTGGTGCTGTGGATGTGCCCATACATATCTCAGAAAATCCGGATGAAGTAGTCAGGATTATAGAACATAGCGAAGCTAAAATTCACATCTTTTCAAAATACATTTACTACCAGAATATTAGCGAAAAGTTAGATAGCAAGGATTCCAATTTTAAGATAATTAGCCTTATCGAAGAAGATCTCCCCCGAAATGTATTAAAATTTAATGATTTACTGGAAAACGGAGAATCCATCGATCACAATAATTCTGATTTATTTGAACGGTTGTCCTCCAAAGTAAAACCTGATGACCTGGCTACCATAGTATATACTCTTGGTACGGAGGGGAATGCTTGTGGCGTGATGCTTACCCATAATAATATTTCCTCCAACGTCTGGGCCTCGCAGGATGCCATCCCTTTTGATATTGAAAATCTTGATCATAAACCAGTTCTATCCTATCTGCCTTTATCTCACATATTAGAGCGTATGGTCGTTTATCTATATTTATACTCTGACTTGCCTGTCTATTTTATCGAACACATCGAAGAAATAATGGATGATTTTATGGATATACGGCCCATTCATTTTACCACCGTTCCCCGTCTTTTAGAAAAATTGTATACAGGAATTTGGAATAAAGTGAAGGAACTGGAAGGAAGAGAAAAACGAGCAACAGAGTTTGGATTGCGACTGGCAGAAGAATATGAGTATGCCAAACCGTTTAAAGGATACAAACTGATTCAATATTACATCGCTGATAAATTGGTGTATTCGAAGATCAGGGAATCATTGGGAGGAAAATTATTAGCCATAACAAGCGGAGGTGCGGCATTATCAGCAAAGTTAATGAACTTTATAAATGCACTGGGAATTCATTGTAGTCAGGGTTACGGACTCACGGAAGCCTCACCGGTCTTGTCGGTCTGCCGACCTGATGAATTAATAGCTGGATCGGTGGGCAAACCACTTCGCAATGTGGAAATTAAAATTGAAGAAGATGGGGAGATATTGGTCAAGGGACCCAATATTATGAAGGGATACTATAAAAATCCATCGAAGACGGAACATGTCATTACTAAAGATGGATGGCTAAGAACAGGTGATTTGGGCCATTTTGATAATGAAGGGAATCTATTCATCACCGGTCGAAAAAAAGAATTGATCAAGCTCTCTACGGGTAAATATATTGCACCTGCTAATATTGAAATAGCACTGGAACGAAGTGAATTTATCGAGCAGGCGGCCATTATTGGATACGGACAAAAATATTGTGCTGCTTTGATCTATCCATCCTATGGAGCTGTCAAGGATTACTTTAAATCAAAAGATATCGAACTTTCTGACAACCATCTCTCTGAGAATAGTGAGGTATTTAAATTAATCGAATCGGAAGTTTTTGAGGTTAATAAGTTATATGCGGATTGGGAACAAGTTAAACAGTTCAGAATCATGCAAAAACCATTACGAATCGAAGATGGGGAACTCAATCACCTTTTCAAGAAGAAGCGAAGTGTGATTCAGGAGCATTATAAGGAGCTGATCAGTAGTATTTACGGGTGATATTTTACTTATTACCAAAGTTACTATAGACGTAATTACGAGCTCCGACCCGGAATCTTGTTGTTAAAGGCATAAAGCGTAGTTTCTCTATTAATTTTTTATCCTAATACTTTACGGTTTGTAAACGGTGTCGACGCTTTGGTTGGATCCTGAATCGAATTCAGGATGACGTAGTTTGGGATATGGCAAGCGCATTGGAGAATTATTTACAAAAAATTAACTCCAAAATGTAATATTCACCTAAAAGTGTCTGTCTGTTGTGGGGGCCGTCAACCGTCGTCTACATTAAAATAATATCATAAATCAAATATATTTGGAAAGATATGGACTCTGATGACGCACCGCGTTATATTGATTATAGAAGCAGGTTTTGCAAAAAACAGTTTTGCATTGCTTGTGAGAAAGGAGTCTGCCAATGAAAAGAATCATTAAGAGATACGAAAATCGTAAAATGTATGATACCCATGATGGTAAATACGTTTCATTGAGCGAGGTCGCCGGAATGATTCGCTCAGGTAGCAATGTAAACGTCATTGATAACAGAAATGGCAAAGATATTACATCGCTCACACTCACGAATATCATTCTGGAAGAAGGCAGAAAAGGCGAAAATCCACTTTCGAGTGAGACGCTTCATCAAATCATCCGATGGGGTGGTAAAGTTGTTGATGAGAGCATTACCGAAGTCAGGAAACGTGTTGATGATCTGTTGCCCAATGGAATTAATCATTTCCTGAATGGTAAGCGAATGCAGGAATTCAATCAACTAAAACATAAAATCGATATTCTCGAACAAACGGTTGACAGACTTACCAATCAAAAAGAGCATTTGAAATCATAAAGAATGCCAATCACCCACTAAATCATCATAAAATATATAGGGAGACCATATGGCGACCAAGTCAAAAGGAAAAAAAGATGAAAACCTCTTGATCCAATTTCAGGATGAAGTATCCAGCAGATCACGAGATATCTGGTTAGCTGGATTAGGTGCTTTTGCCACGATTGAAGAAGAAGGATCAAAATTCTTTAACAATCTGGTTGACCGCGGTAAGAAACGAGAAAAGAAAAGCAAAGAACAACTCGACGAAGTCTATAAAAAGATTGAGGAAAGTCAGAAAGATGTATCTTCACGGCTCGAAGAAACCATGGATATGATTGAGAAAAAATTTGAAGGTGTTCTCGATCGAATGGGAGTACCGACCCGTAATGAAGTACACGACCTTATGAAAAAGGTTGATAAATTATCGGATCGGGTAGATACTTTATCCAAAAATATGGAAAAAGGATCTACTACAACTAAATCTACTCAAAAAACGAAGTAAAATTAATAGAAATCGTAAGACAATCTTTAAAAGGGGAGCCATTCGCAGAAAGCTCCCCTTTTTATATTTATTTGGCTATAATTAAATACTTATGTAATATGAAGTTGTAGGTGATAAATTTTCAGGAATGATTAACACATGATTTATTGGATTTTCATCATCTTAGAATGATCATTATACCTACATTCTTTTTACAGAAGATCAAGAGTGTTTAGTCTACGGAAATGACTGTTCATGCAAGAGAAAACGATTTATACGGAAGCGGATCATAATGATTCAAAAATTGGATCGGAATCTTTTTCTGGGTACCAAAAGGGAACCAATCAGCCTGAAAACAAGAAAACCAATGCACAACATATTGAATTCCATCCTTTTGCACCATACAAGGGGGTTATAAGCAGGTTATTCTCCGTTTATAAACATATTATCGGATTATTCGCCGGAGGATTAATCGCTCATATAAAAGCTTTACCACCTGAAAAGAAAAAAGGATTCCGTACGCCTGGCAAACGTTTATTGGCATTTATTATCAAACCGTTTGTCAAAAAAAGCCTGAGGAATTTACCATTTGAAGTTCAATTACGTAAACGACTGGAGTTATTAGGATCCACATACGTTAAACTTGGGCAGATCATGTCGATACGGGAAGATATCCTTCCGACGTTAATAACCGACGAACTTAAAAATCTGCTCGACCGCTTGCCGGATGTCCCCTACGAGGCCATAAAAAATATCATTGAATCGGATTTGGATACATCCATAGATCAACTTTTCGGTTCTTTTAATGAAGCTCCGCTGGCTTCAGCTTCAATTGCCCAGGTTCATCTGGCATTGACAATGGAGGGTGATCGAGTTGTCGTCAAAGTGATCAAACCGGGTATTCGAACCTCTATCCTGACCGATATTAAATTATTGAAATATCTGAGTAATATTTTAGAATGGCTGATACCGAGATATCAGCCAAAGATGATCATCAACGAATTTTGTAACTACACGGCCAAAGAAATAGATCTGACCTATGAAGCGGATCATGCTGAGTTGTTTGCGGCTAATTTTCAGGATAATCCATATGTGGCTTTTCCAAAAATTTACAGGAAATATAGTTCGCGAAATGTTCTGTGTATGGAGTATTTCGAAGGATATAAACCGAGTGATCCCAAGGTCAGAGAATTGAGTCAGACCGATCGGCAGAAATTAATCGATTATGGAGCCGGTGCTATTATAAAAATGCTCTATGAGGATGGTTTTTTTCATGCGGATCTGCATCCCGGCAATCTTATTGTGTTGCCGGGACCTAAAGTCGGTTTTATTGATCTGGGAATGGTTGGTCGTTTTGATGATAAGACACGACGGCACCTCCTGTATTATTTCCATGCCTTGGTCAATAATGACATCGAAGGGTCTACGAAATATCTATTAAATATCGCTCGTGTAGGGGAGGGTGGAGATCCCAAAGGATTTCGCAGAGCGGTAAATGATTTGTTTCGAAGATATACTATTTATGCCGCAATGGGACAATTTAGCCTTGGTCAGCTCATTTTGGAATCCCTTAGTATTGGAGGGGAATTCAAAGTTTTTTTCCCTGTGGAAATGACACTTATGGTCAAAGCGCTGATCACTTTTGAAGGGGTAGGGGTGATGTTCGATCCTAATTTAGATGTACCGGGAGTGTCGAGAAAGCATATCACACGCATTTATTACCGGCAATATAATCCACAAAATCTGGGAAGAGAATTATTACGGGGAACACCCGAAATTGTCGATGTATTTGTTCGCTTCCCCCAACTGATTTCGGATATCGCACGGTATATTGAAGAGTCTCTGAATGAAAAAGCCCCGCAAAACCCAATGGCAGGTTTAAGAAGCGGACTCATTGCGGGGGCTTGTATTATCAGTGGAGTATTTGCGTATATTCAGCATGCTCCTTTATTATTGTGGGTTTCATTATTGGCGGTTGGGGTGATCTTATCAATCATTGGAAGGTAAAGTAACAGCATGGTAATGGTTTGTTAACCCGAATTATTCACGTAAGCTACCAGAATGAATGCCTATCATATTGAAAATACAATATATTGTAAAAAATAAGATTTTCCTCAAATTTGAGGAGTCTAAAAAGATAAGCAAAATGTTGCCGTGCTCTGCGTTGAATTTAAAAATGCTTAATCAAGGCACCCTTGTACGTTTCATGCGCATTATTAACTTCGCCTTGAGCACAACAAAATTTCTTGGTGAATAATCCGGGTTAAGATGGGGAAAAAGCGTAAATATTTTTCAAAAATCTCATTGGATTTTAGTGATAAGGATCTGGAGGAACTTTTTGAGCCATACGATCCTTTGCGGAAATATGAACAATACGATTTTCCAGAGTTAGAAGCTTCTGATGAACCTTTCGATCCCATTGACTTTGATTATTTATTTCAATTCAAAGATGACATTATTTTCCCAATAGTAAATCACTATTTCAGGGCTGAAATAATGGGTGCTGAAAAAATACCCAAAAAAGGTCCGGTGATAATGGCTTCCAATCACAGTGGTAATGCGTTTCCGCACGATGCTATTCTTTTGGACGGTTTGATGTGGAAAGAGCAGGGATTTACCAAAGATGCTAAATTTCGCTCCGTCTATTCCCCATCATTAACATCTGTCTGGTGGATGCGTCCCTATGGGATTGATAATTGGTGGAGGCGTTGCGGTGGCGTGGACATGACGTTCAACAACTATGATTATTTGCTTCGTAAAGGATATAAAGTCATTTATTATCCGGAAGGAATACCCGGAATCGGGAAAGGATTTACGCGGCGTTACCAATTACAGCATTTTTATTCAAGTTTTGTGGTTTTGGCGGTCCGTTATAATGTGCCGATTTATCCGGTTTATACCGTTAATGCCGAATGGATAAATCCCATAAGTATAACTTTTAAATGGATGGATCGACTTTCAGGCAAAATACTGAAAATACCTTTTTTCCCCATTCCAATCGTTTTTTTAGCATTGATTTTTCCTTTTATGTTTTATTTGGCTTTTCCGGCAAATATAAAATTTAAGATTGGTGATCCTATCGATGTACGTAAGATAATGCGTGAATTAGGTATCGATACGCGAAATCCCCAAAAAGAAGATTATAACAAAACAGCTAAAGTAATTCATGACCATGTGCAAAACGGATTAAATAAAGCGGTGGAAGAATATGGCCAAAAACCCTACGATATAAAAAATTGGTATAGAAAAATGAAAGAGCTTGGATTTCGGGCATTTCGATATCTGCCGACTGGTTGGCCATATACATTTATCCGTCAGGATCGGGATATGAAACGGAAACCGGCATCTAATCGATTTATCCATTGGCTTAGGGACTTGGACATCATTTCATATTATTTGCCATTTGGATGGTTTTTAATCGCGCTTTTCCGCAGAATAAGAAAACCACCCTATGGCTATCGGGGACTCACTAAGAAAGAACGAAGAGAACGCGAAGGACGTTATTTGTGGACTTTGGATAAACGACCGTTACCAACAAAACATTAATGACAGGATCCGGGGGCTGGGATGACGTCATCCTGAACGGGATTCAGGATCCAGCCAAGGTGTAGGCACCGTTTACAAACTGTGTATTATTTCGCTAAAGACAGGGTTCCCAATTATAAATGAAATTACGGGTATAGCCTCTAACATCGAGATTCCGGGTCGGTGCCCGGAATGACGTCGATTGGGATGGCTGGGAGCGTTCAAATGGTAACCTAACCCAATACAACCCCACCAACGACGTCATCCTGAACTGGATTCAGGATCCAGCCAAAACGTAGGCACCGTTTACAAACCGTGAAATAATTCGCTAAAGACAGGTTTACCAATTATAAACGAAACAACGGGTATAGCCTTACCATCGAGATTCCGGGTCGGGGCCCGGAATGACGTCGCTTGGGATGGCTGGTAGCCTTTAAATGGTAACCTAACCCAATACAACCCCACCAACGACGTCATCCTGAACTGGATTCAGGATCCAGCCAAGGTGTTGATACCGTTTACAAACCGTGAATTAATTCGCTAAAGAGAGGTTTACCAATTATAAACGAAACAACGGGTATAGCTTCTAACACCGAGATTCCGGGTCGGGGCCCGGAATGACGTCGATGAGTAATGGTTGGGAGCTATTTAGAATAATATCCCAAACTCCACCAACGACGTCATCCTGAACTGGATTCAGGATCCAGCTAAGGTGTTGGCACCGTTTACAAACCGTGAATTAATTCGCTAAAGACAGGCTTACCAATTATAAACGAAACAACGGGTATATCCCCTAACATCGAGATTCCGAATCGGTGCCCGGAATGACGTCGATTGGGATGGTTGGTAGCCTTATTAAATCAGCTAAAATCCGCATCAACTGCATTATCCGCGTTTCATCTTTATGCGGCGGTTTCTACTTTATTCAGTAATCTGTCCAGCTTTTTCAGAACATTATCGACTTTATTTACAGCTTCCTCACCGGTTATCGGGACATCTTTACTCTCTTCGGGTTGATATAAGGTCCGCGATTCGTCTTCCAGTATATCTGTATTAAGCTTGATACCGTACTTATCTAACTTCGACTGAACCTCATCTGCACGTTCCAAAAGATTCCTTCTTGTTGTCTGATAAGCATATTCACAAACGCGCTTCCGATCGGTAAAATTGAAAATATTCGTATAGAACATTTCAAAATCAGTCGGTTTAGGCTCTATTACGATGAAATCGGAGTTGGGATAGGTGTACTCATAATTCTTAAATCCTGCTTTCATACGAGAATGAATCATCATACGGAAAGTTTGGGATAATACCGTTGGCAAACCTTGTTCAATAACACTATCCGTAATTTTATCTTCTACCTTATCAAGCTGCTTGGTGTCGATTGGGACGATTGGGTTAATGCAAAATACAAGATCCGCGCCTTCTTTCAGAGCCACACTGGCATGAACCGTTTTGCGGGCGACGCCATCGATATAATAGTCACCGTTAATTTTAACCGGCATGTATAAAATTGGTAAAGCCGTACTAGCCTGAACAGCTTTGGAAATGGGAATATCATCATTTGGCGGTTCACCAAAACGTACGATCTTACTATTCTCAACATTGGCAGCGATGACTCTTAGCGTTGTATCCAATTTTTTAAAGTCATCGGTTCTGCCTTCCATTGTGAAATTTTTCTCCAGAAATTCTCTGAGTTTATCGTTATTGAATAATCCAACCGGTATGGCGGAGGTCAATCTGAAAAAAGCACCTCCCAGACTGATATCAAAAGGATGCATTAAATATTCGAGAATCGACTCTGTTATGAGCGAGGGAATTTTTAACAGCCGTTTTTGATATTCCTGCAATGCAGGGGTAAAAAAGGTCCCCGGAGTAATGGGTAATACATTGTCAACTTTGGATATGAAGGCCTTCGCTAATGTTTTGGTTGAAATTTTATTAGCCAGACATGAAGTGATAAACGCACCCGAACTGACGCCGACATAGACATCCAATTCATTGAATGAAACCCCTTCCAGAGCTTCATCCAAAGCCTGCAGAGCACCTATTTCGTAAGCTGCCCCTTCAATGGCACCGCCCGCACAAGCGAGTCCAAGTTTGTATTTCTTTTTCTTTGCCATAATTACATTTGATTACATGAGTTTAGTTTACAGAACTAAATTACCATGTAGTAATACAACGAAATAGAATAGCCGTCTATTTCATTTTATACAATTTGGTAACAAAAAACAGTTAAATAGTGGTAATTTAATGTGTTAGAATGTGGATGAATGTTTGTAGTTAGCCGTATTTGATCTTTCAACTAACTACCAACAATCATCCACTAACAATTTTCATTTACTATTATCAATTCTTGATGCGAATGGTTTCGGTGGTCAACCGTTTGTCATCATTTTTTGAACCGGTAAAACAGTATGCTAAATTCCTAACAATCACTATCTAACGGTAATCACAGGTGAGTTCTGCTCGTCTGTATTGTGAAGAGAACCAATGGGCTGCATTACAGATTCCGGCAAATTGTATTTTTGCATGAGGCTAATGACCTGGTTGACCGTATCATCTTCTACAGCAATCAACAAGCCACCGCTGGTCTGTGGATCACAGAGGATTTTTCGATCATAATCGCTCAGATCACCAATTTTATGTCCGTAGCTATCCCAGTTTCTATTGGTCCCACCTGGAATACAATCTTGCTTAATATAGTAATCTATATGGGGAAGTAAAGGAACATTTTCAGAAATAATATCAGCCCTTAAACCACTTCCGCTGCACATTTCACTCAGATGCCCAAGTAACCCAAAACCAGTAACATCCGTAATGGCTTTAACACCTGTGAGTTGTGACAAATCCGTACCAATATTGTTCAGCCTGACCATGGTATCGCGGGCAATATTTTTATGTTCTTCTTTGAGCTTATTTTTTTTCTGAGCGGTACTCAAAATACCGACACCAATCGGTTTGGTCAGAAATAACTGACATCTGGCCTCTGCACGATCATTTTGTTTGAGTTGCTTATGGGTTACCATACCGGTCACAGCCAGACCAAAAATAGGCTCAGGACTGTCGATACTATGTCCGCCTCCAAGCGATATTCCAGCTTCGGTGCAGATGGAACGGCCACCTTCCAAAACACGTCGAGCTGACACTGCGGGTAGCTTATTTATTGGCCATCCAAGTATGGCAATAGCCATCAGGGGAGTCCCGCCCATAGCGTAAATATCGCTGATGGCATTTGCAGCGGCAATCCTCCCAAAATCGAAAGCATCGTCAACAATGGGCATAAAGAAATCAGTGGTACTGATGATGGCTTTTCCATCGCCAATGTCATAAACAGCGGCATCATCCCTGCTGTGATTCCCGACCAAAAGTTTGGCATCTTCAGGAATGGTCATCTCCGTATACAAGATGTTATCCAAAACTTTAGGTGAAATTTTACAACCACAACCGGCTCCGTGACTATATTGCGTAAGTTTGATTTCTTTAATTTCCATTATTTATAACTACTTGGTTTTCAATTTGTTTCTTGAAAAAGGTGATGATTTTTCGGGCATTATCTTTATGATCTATGGAATTAAGCTTCAAAGAATACACGGTTTCGGGATCTCTTTGACTCAATCCATAGGTATACGCTTTGTCATAATAAGCTAATGCCAGATGTGCAACGGTTTTAAAATCATTTTCTTGTAATGCTTCTAAGGCCTGTTTCGTTCGTAATCCACCTAATCGCCGGTCAATTTTCGAAATAGAATGAGCCAAACCTTCCATTGGGTAATCGCTATAAACATTTACAAGATGTTTTACCCGCTCATTTACCGGAACCTGCATTTCAATGACGGATGCCGATCGCATTTGATCAAAAAGATCGTTGGGAATTAAATCTTTCCCGATATAATGGCTTTCATCTTCCAGCCAAATGGGTTTCTGTTTATCCATCGAATTAAGCTGCATAGCCAATTCATTTTCGAAATGCTCGTTTGAAGGCTGCGGATCTTCCCCAAGCGCACCGAAAGCCGAACCTTTGTGATTGGCAAGACCTTCCAAGTCAATAACCTGCTCACCCATTTCTTCCATATGATGAAGAACTTCGGTTTTACCACTTCCGGTCATACCACCTAAAATGATGACAGGCCATTCTTGCTTAAAAGTATCCAGTACAAAATTTCGAAATGCTTTATATCCGCCGGAGAGTGTTTGTGCCGAAAAACCGGAAAAATTCAACAGCCATGCCATACTCTCGCTACGCATTCCGCCACGCCAGCAATGCACCAGAACATTGTGATCAGGAACGATTTCTTCAGCTCTTTCAACAAATGATCTCATCTTCGGACCAATAATTTCCAGTCCTCGTTTGACGGAGGTATCACGGCTTTCCTGTTTGTAAAGAGTTCCTATTTCTGCGCGTTCATCATCAGAAAACAAGGGCAAATTGTATGCACCGGGGATATGCCCCTGATCGAATTCGGAGGGGGTACGGACATCAATCACCGGCTGGTTACGGCTTGCATCAATGAATTCGGATATATCCAGTTTTGTTGCCATACAATATTCGGAG
>DATFMK010000257.1:0-3041 GCA_035267005.1 Balneolales bacterium | reverse complement strand
AGAACCGAACCTGATTGCCTTAAGCGGCCAGACGGCAAATTTTCTGGCCGGCGGCGAATTCCCCATACCCAGCCTCGATCAATTCGGGAACGTGGGCGTTACGTTCAAACCCTACGGCGTCGAGTTGTCGTTTACCCCCACTGTTTTAAGTGAGCAGAGGATAACCATTAAAGTGGAACCGATTGTATCGGAATTGGATTATAACGTATCCACAACCATTAATCAAGCAACCGTACCCGGATTGTTGGCCCGTCGGGCATCCACCATGGTGGAGCTGGCCGATGGTCAGAGTTTTGCCATCGCCGGTATTCTCAAGGAAAGTACGAGAGATAATGTGGACAAATACCCGGTCCTCGGAGACATTCCGGTCCTCGGGGCATTGTTTTCAAGCAAAGCATATCAAAATGACGAGACGGAACTGGTGATTATCGTTACACCCCATATCGTGAAACCATTGAATATGGCTGAACAGACATTGCCTACAGATTTCTATATTCACCCGGACGATGCTGAGTTCTATCTTTGGGGAATTTTCGGCAAATCCCATGAAAGTGCCGGTATCGGAGAAGCTGAACTCGACGGAGATTTCGGACATATTTTTGAAAAAGAAAAAGAATAAATTAATAATATATGAATTTCTTTTTTTGGACACAGACAACACAGATTGGCAAGATTCTTGAATTAAAATGATATTATCTGTGTATATCTGTGGAAATCCGTGTCCTATTAAATTTGAAAGGTATCATTGGAGGGTGAAATGAAGATACATAAAGGCAATATTATATTGATGGCGGTACTTGCGATGTTCTCTGTCTCATTATGGAGCTGTGCCGGGAATGTCCCCGAGGCTCAACGGATCGATTATTTAAATATGAGCTACGGAAATTCTTTTGAATCCGCTAAAAACAACCAGATACTGAACCCTGAGGCCGAGAAAAATCTGGACCCGGTGGTGGGGTTTGACGGCCAGGCCGCCAAATATACGGTCGATCGATACAAAAAGTCTTTTGAAAAGGAACAGGAACTTGAAACTTCCGCGGGAACATTCAACATCTTGAAGACAGGCAAAGGATCCGGATCCAGTTCCAGGTAAGTTCCGGTTCCGGAAAATATTCAGGACAAAGTTGAGCCTTGCCGTGCCGGTATAACCGGCATTGGCTGCGTGAGACGGCCCGACGAAATGCCCTTGGATGTTACCGATTATATGTCGGAGGATAAATCGAGCGCGATGACAAAAACTTAGTACATAAAACGACTATTCGATGTTATACAAATTCAAACAATGAAAAAAAAGATGATCATTAAAGAACAAAAAGGAACGGTACTTGTAGAATTTGCCATTGTTCTTATTATCCTGGTTTTGCTGGGAGTCGGAGTGGGTGAATTCGGACTGCTTGTCTATAACAAACAAGTAGTTGCTAATGCAAGCCGGGAAGGGGCAAGGGCAGGGATCGTTAGTGGAGTAGCCTTTACTAACAGCGATGGTATTAAAACAATAGTTAAAAATTATTGTCTTGAGCGCCTTATCGATTTCCATGATACTACTTTAGAAGATTCTGATATAGAGCTTACCCCTGGCACGGATGCTGAAAGAAACGCGGCATCTTTTGGATCTGATTTTTCAGTCAAGGTAACGTATAATTATGGATTTTTGGTGCCCTCCCTTTTTAATATGGGCCCCACAATTAGTATAACGGGAAAAACGACAATGAAGAAAGAAGAGACTATATAAGCCTGATTTTAAAAATATATCCAAAACAGAAAAATAAAGATTAAACTTAAAAATGAAAATTAACATATTTATAAAAAGACAAAATGGAGTGGCATTGGTAGAGTTTGGGCTTATTCTTCCTTTGTTGATTTTACTCATTTTTGGAATAATCGAATTCGGACTACTTTTGTATAATCAACAAGTCATCACCAACGCCAGCAGGGAAGGAGCGCGTGCTGGTATAGTTTCCCGAGAAAACAGATTTAACGTGCCAAACGATGGGGATAAAGTAAATGTTGGACAAGTAGTAAATAGTTGGATTTCATCCAATCTTGTTACCTTTGGTGATACCGGTCCGGCAAATATTCAAATTCTAATAGCCAATAACCCAGATCCAGCAACATTTTCAGGTGATCCGAATGATTTAGTGGCGGTTGGGAGTGTTGCAAAAGAGGACCGCTGTGTTAATTTTAAATGCCCTCTTGCAGTTAAGATAACATATTATTATGATTTTTTAGTTCTTTCCAATCTTGGTTTTGGCCAAAAAAAGTTAGAGGCCGTGTCGATTATGAGAATGGAATGATTTAATAATGATTAATATATTAAAAAAACTTAGGATAGTCAGATGAATATGAAACGCCAATTAATTTCAAAACTTAAAGATCAAAAGGGAGCTTCAGCCATTATTATTGGTGTAGCTCTTGTAATGCTAATCGGTTTTGCTGCAATAGCAATCGATATCGGCTATCTTTACTCAACACGAAACGAGCTCCAAAATATAGCCGATGCTTCGGCTCTGGCTGGAGCGGGGTTGTTGGGAGACGTTTATGCTCATTTGACTTCCGCCGAACAACAGACATATGCTTGCGGCGATCAAAATACGATAAGCGATTCATTTGAAAACGACTGCGATTCTATTATCAACCGCGCGCAAGATGTGGTCGGAAGTTCAAAGAACCTGGCAGGCGGGGAAGATATCGTTATTGATCCAAACGAGGTTAAGATTGGGGATTGGAATTCAGCCAGTCGAACTTTTACTGAATTTACTAATCTGACTACGCTGAGGCCCAATGCTGTTAAAGTTGTTGCCCGAAGGGACACCAGCCGTGTTAACACCTCGGTGGCGACTTTTTTTGCGAGAATTTTTAATGTCGATTCTGTCGCTGTTAGTGCGGAAGCAACGGCTGCCTTAACCGGTGTATCCATAGAGGATGAGGGGAAAATGAATTTGCCCATCGGTTTGTCATGGACACAATTTTATGAAAATTGTGCTGCGGATCCATTGGTAAAAAGAAGTGGAATTTGCTCTGACTTAATCGAATTTAGCCCG
>DATFMK010000256.1:0-7912 GCA_035267005.1 Balneolales bacterium | reverse complement strand
TAATTAATCCGTCGTAATCAGATGTAAACAACAGATTGCTTCCTCCTCCTAATATCAAGACCGGTACCTCCTCAATTTTCTTGTCATTGATAATAGATGTCAGTTCACTAATATTAGAAACAGAACAGAAATACCTTGCAGAAGCTTCTATTCCAAATGTATTTAAATTTTTTAAGGGATAATCTTCGATAATGTTCACAAATTATAAAATGTACAGATTACAGAGAATTTCCTTTGTAAAGATAATAATCCTCTTTAAGATAGGAAGAAAATAAAAACCGGAACTTCTTTTCTTGAAGTTCCGGTTTGCTTTTCATTAACGCGTATGAGAATGCAATGATTGCCGAACGGTAACCAGAAAACGTAAGTGATGATAGTGAGTCATCGTTAAATGCTTATAGGTCCACAATTTTGCCCAGTCCTCTATAAACATCCATATGATGCAATAAATCGTTATATAAACGACATATAACCATGGAATTGCTGTTACAAAAATCCCAAAACCTACTATTAGTGCTGCAATAACCGGTGTCGATAAAATGGCTATTGATAATAATGGTGATGGATAGGGTTTTGTGAAGAACGATTTCTTAGTCCGTGCCACAATCAAAGTCATATGTCCCGCGGCAACGAGTTTAAAGAAAATGATGGATTGAATAAGCGGATCACTTAAATGGAAAACCATTTTAGCAATCAACAAAACACCAAAGGTTTCCACAACGCCGATAGCACCTAAAATCGTTGAAACCGTTAAGACTCGTCTCATATCCCATCGGACCGGTTTAGGATCGAGCCAGGTCCGGTCGTTGGCTATCGCCATAATCGGTAAGTCGTTAAGCAAAGCCAACAAAATAATCATGATAGCAGTGATGGGATAGAAATCAAACGCAATCATTGCCAAAACCATGAAAAACATGATCCGGATCGTCTCCACAATCCGGTAAATGGCATAACTGTTCATCCGTTCAAAAATACGCCTTGCTTCCTCAACTGCTTTCACAATCACGGATAGGCCGGGAGCTGTTAATACAAGGTCGGCGGCGGAACGGGCGGCGTCGGTTGCACCACTCACCGCGATACCAACATCCGCTTGCTTTAATGCCGGTGCATCATTCACTCCGTCACCCGTCATTCCGACAATATGTCCTTTATCCTGTAAGGCTCTAACAATATCGAACTTGTGTTCCGGAAAAACCTGAGCAAAACCATCCGCTTTCTCAATATTAATATCATCATTGGATTGTTTTCCCTCTTTATCAAACAATTTATCAGAAAGCTGAATATGAGTACCTAAATGTAATTGTCGTGAGGTTTCTTTGGCTATGGCCAGATTATCACCGGTAATCATTTTAACATCGATGCCATGCTCATCGGCTCTTTCAATGGTTTGAGCGGAATCTTCACGTGGCGGGTCAAACATGGGCAATAGACCTAAAAAATGCCATTTGCCGCCATCACTACAACGTGCGACTCCCAATGTCCGATAGCCCCGATGGGCGAATTCATCTACCTCATCATTCACTTTCTGCTTCATTTTATCATCAGGATTACACATTTGCAGTATGACCTGAGGTGCTCCTTTACTTACTTTAAAGGATTTATTATCGGGTCCCTGCACTTCCGCTTCGGTTCGTTTATGAACCGGATCAAATGGAATAAATTTCTTAACAGAGTATTTTCCTAAAACAGATTTATCTTCCAATCCATTAATAACAGCAGAGTCGATGGCATCCTGATCTTCTTCTTTAGAAGATAATGCACCCGCTAAAATGAGTTCATTTTTATCGCTGGCTTTATAAAGTGCCGGATCATCGAGAGTTAATTTATTTTGCGTTAGCGTTCCGGTCTTATCAGAACAAAGAATATCCATACCGGCCATTTCTTCAACCGATTCCAGCCGTGAAACTATGGCTTTCATTTTTGATAGTGATTTAGCTCCAACCGCCATGGTAACCGACAAAACTGCAGGCATGGCAACCGGAATTGATGCGACAGTCAGTATAAGTGCAAATTGCATCAGATTCAAAAAACTGGCTCCTCTGAATAACTGAACAATGATCAAAATAGCGACCAAAACCAAGCTCATTTCAATTAGGTAATCACCAATATTCAAAACGGCCTTTTGGAAATGAGAAGGCGTCTGTTCCTCGTTCATCAATTTCGCCGTTCTGCCAAAAAAAGTTTCTGCTCCGGTTTTAGCCACCATAGCCAGCATTTCGCCCTGCTTCACTACCGAACCGGAATAGGCTATATCACTTTGTTTCTTTGTAACCGGTAACGACTCACCGGTCAAAGCAGACTGATCAATACTCAAATAATCTCCATCGATCAGTTTCACATCAGCGGGAACAATATCACCTAATCGCAGACGAATGATATCTCCGGGCACCAGATTTTCAGCTTTGATTGAATTCCAATTGCCATCCCTTAAGGCGCGAGCTTGCAGGGCAAGCTGTTTTTTTAATTCGTCGATAGCATTAGCTGCCTGATTCTCCTGCATAAATCCTACCAACGCATTAAATAGCAATAGGACAAAAATGATGATGAGATCAGGCCAATGTTTTACAATAGCCGAAAGTACCGCAGCTATTTCAATCATCCAAGGTATGGGACCCCAAAAATAGGATAGGAATTTTTGCAAGGAGCTTGTTTCTTTCTCCTCCAGTTTATTGCGGCCGTATTTTTTCAGCCGCTTTTCAGCTTCATCACTCGTGAGTCCCTCTGCGTCGGCTTGTAATTCTTTTTTTAAATCTTCTATTGAAATTTTCTCAAATTCATCGGATTGGTCTTCGCTATCGGGTTCTTCTTTACGGACACTACTTTCTGTATTTTCCATTTTAAGTCCTTAATACTTTTACTCTCTAAATTTTTATTTTCTTTAGACTTCTTTAATATATCTCTCAGACCTCATAATTCTCTTAATGCCATTAAACATATTTCTATTAGAGACAACAGGTTAGCTTCAAATAATATTGTGCATTTTCTAAAAAACAGGGGCAATAAAAACCCGCTTTAACCTGGATGATTCACCAAGAAATTTAGCTGTGATTAAGGCACTCCGAAAGCTTTCGGAGCAACGCAGAGCACGGCCAAGTTTCGCAGCTTTTTTAGTGGCCTTAAAATCGAGGATCGGTTTATTTTCATAAGCTGCTTAATTTACAATATGATATGTATTGCTTATTATTGGTTACGTGAATCATTCGGATTAAATCACCTTCACAATGTGTGGTTTTCCAATTAAATGAAACTTTTTTACTCAAATTTGCCTTATTACAATTGCATAATGTCTTAAGTCATATAAGCGAAAATCATTAAATATTTTATTAATTTATAATTGTCATAATTTATTTCTACCATAATAGATAACAAGGATTCAGCTTTTTATAATCGTATACTCACAAAGTATAAGATTATTTTAATGTTGTTCGAATTATCTGATAAATTTCAAATATCATTGATAGAAGGCTTTGAAAAACCAGGAATTTTGTTCAATATCAAAGCCTGAGCGACTTCGGAACCGCAGTATCCCGAATGCTTTCGGGATTCGAGGATTTCGAAGTCGCGAAAATGCAGAGATTGAGCAAAAGAACGGTTTTGCATAGGCTTCTGATAGAAGGCTTTGAAAATTCAGCATTTTCGATATGAATTATGGCCAGCGAGCTTTTAGGCGAAAAGATATTTTTGCATAGTCTTCTGATATTCTTAGATAGGGAGGATATATCATCCAGAGTTTTGGCAAATCCCAGCCCTTCCTATCAACTGGCATGGTTTCGTCTAAAAGATGAAATGGATATATAAATCAAAATTTCATTGATTATACTTTATCAATCAGAGATGATCTTTGAGTGAAAAAATAATTAAGTACCGTGGATACAGTAACAGATCAATCAGACTTTAAAGCGAAAATATTAGACAAGTTACCTGATTACGAGCGAACAATCCGTAAGCTGCGTGAATTGATTTTAGCAAACCTGGTTATGATCGGTGAGATTCCGTCTCCCACATTTAATGAGGAAAACCGTTCACAATTTTTAAAACGTCGTTTTGCGGAAGTTGGCTTACAAAATTGTTCAACCGATGAAGCAGGTAATGTCCTTGGTATCCTGCCCGGAAGTGTAGGGAAGCGGAATATACTTCTCGTAGCCCATACCGATACGGTTTTCTCCGAAAAGATCGATCATACCATATCCGTAGGTCCCAATGAAGTGGTCGGACCAGGTGTCGCTGATAACAGTCTGGGATTATCAGTGATCGCATCACTGCCCGATATTCTTGACCGACTCGGAATTCAACTCAAATCGAATCTTGTATTGATGGGTGCCGCACAAAGCCTGGGCCGCGGAAATCTCGAAGGATTACGTTTTTTCCTTTCAAATACGGAAATACCGATTCATTACGGTGTCTGCGTCGAAGGTGCTGAAATCGGCCGGCTCAGTTATTCCTCGGTTGGCATGTTACGAGGCGAAATTGTCTGTATGGTTCCAGAAGAGCACGACTGGACACGCATGAGTTATACCAACGCGATAATAACGCTTAATGAAGTTATAAGTAATATTGTGAGTATACCTCTGCCCAAACGTCCAATAACAAGTATTGTACTGGGATCTATTCGTGGCGGACATTCGTTCAACACGATTGCAACTACTGCCGCACTTCGGTTTGAGGTACGAAGTGAGTCTGAAAAGATCGTGCGTGAAATTAGCGAACGCCTCGAAGAGATCATTGCAGAAGTTTCCGCTCATTCAAGTATTGAAGTCAATATGGATGTTGTCGCGGTACGAAAACCTGGAGGAATTAAATTCAGTCACCCTTTATGCAAAACCTCCAGGGAAATTATGAAATCGCTGGATATCGAGACCAACATCATACCCAGTATATCAGAGCTAAGTGCATTAATTTACAAAGAAATCCCCTCTATTACTATCGGTATGACCAACTCGGAACATTTGAGGCAACCAAATGAAAGTATATACATCTTTCCCATTTACCGGGGAATTGCTCAGTTAATCGGAATTTTAACATCTATAGACGAGGGTTTTTGCGATGCAGATTAATGAGTGGATTCAACATAATACGTTTCATCATTCCCAATTCTGGGATCTGAAAAAGATGATTGAGGAGAAAGAAAAACAAGATCAAAAAATCTCCCTTTGCATTCCTACGCTGAATGAGGAAAAAACAATCGGTAAAGAAGTGGTCTTGTTTCGTTCCGAATTACAACAACGATATCCGCTGTTGGATGAAATTGCGGTTATCGATTCAGGTTCAGAGGATAATACCTTAGATGTTGCCAAATCATATGGAGCCGATGTCTATTTAGCAAGTGATATTCTGCCCCATCTCGATGAGAAAAAAGGGAAAGGTGAAAACCTGTGGAAGGCGATCTATCAACTTAAAGGCGATATTATTGTCTACGTGGATGCCGATATCAAGAATATCCATCCCCGTTTTGTCTATGGATTAGTTGCTCCGCTTATTTACCGGCAGGAGATTAAATACGTAAAAGCATTTTATGATCGTCCATTGGCCTTTTCACACGGTGTACGGCCCTCAGGCGGCGGCCGGGTAACCGAAATACTTATTCGCCCCTTATTTTCTCTGCTCTTCCCGGATCTGACCGCCATTATTCAACCTCTTTCCGGTGAATATGCTGTACGGCGGGATGTATTGGAAAAAATCCCATTCCCAATAGGCTACGGTGTAGAAACGTCCCATTTGCTTGATGTATATAGCCGTTGGGGACTCGACGCGTTTGCACAGACCGATTTGGATCAACGGGTTCATCGAAATCAAAGTACTCAAGATCTGGGGAAAATGGCATTTGGTATTCTTCAAACGTTCATCAATCGTGTCGGTGCGTTAGGCATTATTAAAGAGCTTCCCGAAATGCAGACGATCTTACGTCAATATCAGGCCAAAGAAAAAGATTACCAGCAGGTCGAATACAAAATTGTTGAAGATGAACGGCCGCCCATGATTACAATTAAAGAATATCAGGAAAAGTATAATATTACAAATCCCGAAGAAGCATAATGTTATTAGAAGCCCTGCGTATGATATAATTTTTATAAGCAATCAATATTAACTAATTATTGTTCAATTACTTACATTTAATTATAAATAATTTTTATAATGTCAAAACCCAGGCGAGTAGCTTTTCTGCATTATCACTTAAGAGGTGGCGGTGTAACCCGGGTGATTGAGCACGCTGTCGAATCGCTGCATAATAATAAGATACAATCGGCTGTGGTTTGTGGTGAAAAACCAAGTCATACTCATTTATCGCATATTATTATCAATGAGAAACTGGCTTACGAAAAGACCATATCCGTCACAGAAATTGGTCAGCTTTTTAAAGAAATCGAACACTCGGTAAGTCAGGAATTGGGTGGTAAACCAGATCTTTGGCATATTCACAATCATCATCTGGGTAAAAATCAGGTACTCCCTCTTCTGGTAAAATATATGGCAAAGCAAAACATCCCGCTTTTATTACAGCTTCATGATTTTCCGGAGGATGGGCGACCTCAAAATTATCAGTATCTTTTAAATGCATTTAAAGGACCTTCAATGAATATTCAAAATATTGGAGAGATTTTGTATCCCTTCGGTCCGCATATTTTCTATGGTACGCTCAACCGGAAAGATTATCGATTTTTGCATCAGTCGGGTATACCAGAATCTCACTTACGATTAATACCCAATGCAGTCAAATTGTCGATTGAGAAAACAAGATCGAACAATAAACGAGCATTACCCGAAGAAGATTACAAACGCCTCATTTTATATCCGACACGCGCTATCCGAAGGAAAAATATTGGAGAATTTCTTTTACATGCCTTGTTGTCTCAAAAGGGAGACAGATACGCCGTAACGCTATCCCCCAAAAATCCACGCAATAAACCTCGATATGATCGCTGGGTCGCTTTTTCCGAAACGTTGTCACTCCCGGTTTCATTTGAGGCCGGTAAAAAAAGTCCATTGTCTTTTCCTCAGTTATTAAGTGCTGCCGATCTGATCATGACCACGAGTATCGCAGAAGGATTTGGGTTGGCTTTTCTGGAACCATGGCTTGCCGAAACACCATTATATGGACGAAATTTGCCAGATATCACTGATGATTTTACTAATGATGATATTCAGCTTAACACTCTTTACAATCGATTTAATATTCCTTTGAAATGGATAGATCAGGATGTGCTGGAAAATAAAATCAGGAATTCACTTCGAAAAGTTTACCAGAATTATGATAAAGAATTGACTGACGAACAGATTGAATCAGCATTCATAAGTTTTGTAGATGAAAATAAAGAAGTAGATTTTGGCAGATTAGACGAACCTTTACAGGAACAAATTATTTTAAAATTATTTAAAAATCCGGATTTGAAAGAAGAGCTCCGAAGTTTTTCAGATTGCTCTGGAGTTTTTGATCGTGATCTGCTAACGCACAATAAACAAATCATCGAAGAAAAATATAACCTTCATCAGTATGGGGAACGCCTCATAACAATCTATGACTCATTATTGGAACAAAAAGCGGGTAAATTAGAATATATTGATGCCGGCATATTACTGGATCAATTTCTGGATCCGGCCCGGTTTAACTTATTGCGAACATAATCTAACCATTTATGGCTGAATCATTATCAACGCTGACATCGTCAATAAAAGAAGAGCTTCTTAATCGGATCCGACAATTATCCGAAGTAATCAAACCTATTCCGACCGGTTACTCAACGCATTTAAGAAAATTAAATAACATTAAAGCCGTTGTTTTTGATGTCTATGGTACATTATTGATTTCAGCCTCGGGAGATTTGGGAGTAGCTCAAAAAACAGATAACGAGAGTGCATTTCGTGAAGCGTTAACAGCTGCGGGTATATCCCATCATCTGCAAAAAGCATTTATCCG